>DATNHH010000057.1:0-8814 GCA_035605055.1 Nitrososphaerales archaeon | reverse complement strand
AGAGTGTCCTCTGTTTCAGAATATTCATGGTTCGAATAGATTCCCTGATTGAGGAATTAGACTCAGGCGAAGACGAGGACAACTTGAAACAACTTCTAATCAAAAAGAGGTTGTTGATTCACAATCAGGTTGACGAGTTGATACAACTAAAAAGATCATACGCCGCGCTGTGACAGAATTCGGAATGATCAAGCAATCGACGCTTGGGCTAATTGTTCCTTTTTTGCAATCAACCCGTCAAGAATGGCTTTAGTCGTTAAGGGCGCCTTCATCATTCTGATTCCTATAGCGTTATGGACCGCATTAGCTACAGCCGCGCCCACAGCAACCATCCCGATCTCTCCGACTCCCTTTGCTCCAAAGGGACCATCGACCTGATTTGATTCAAGAATTATTGCTTCGAATTCCGGAAGGTCGAGACTAGTAAGGAGCCGGTAATCAAGGAACCCCGAATTCAATAATCTGCCGTTCTCGAAATTCATTTCCTCAGAAATCGTCAGCCCAAGACCCATTATTGCGGCCCCATTCAATTGGGATTCGACCGCGCTCCTATTAACCGCCCTACCAGCATCGGCAACGGTGACGATTTTCAGAATCTTTAGTTCACCAGTGCGAACGTTGACGGCGACTTCGGCTGCTTGGGCACAAGGAGTATAGAACGAACAAATTCTGACTTCCTGTCCGGGCTCAAGATCCACCGGTTGCGAAGTGTCGGGATCCATTTTTGATGTCTTGACCATCCAAATTCCCCTTCCGATGAATTCTCCTTCATCGCCGACCATTCCAGGGACGCTTGACATTCTTGTTGAAAAGAGATCTCTGAAGGTGACTGTTTTCCCGGAACTTCGTGCGGAAACGATCCCATCTTTCGTTGTTAGATCATTTACACCGGTCTGTAGTTTGGCGGCCGCGGCGCGAAATACCTGTCGTTTCAAATCTTTGCATGCGAGCTTGACTGCGTTTCCAACGTTGAACGTGCCTCTGCTCGAGATATTGCCGTCATCGTAAGGAGTGTAGGCAGTGTCAGGAAAAGTCACTTGAATTTTTTCCAGTTCGACTTGAAGCTCCTCGGCTGCTACCGCGGCCATGGCGGTCCTGATTCCCTGTCCGGAATCAACCGTGGTAACAATTACATTTACAGATCCGTCCGAGTAAAGTTTGACCGACGCGGTAGAGGTCGTCGGCGCTTGACTGTACTTGGCTCCGACTGCAATCCCCTTTGCAATCCTCCAATCTCCGACACTTCTCGGAGGTTCTTTCCACTTGATCGCTTCTGCAGCTTTTGCAAGACACTCCTTTATCGGGAGGTTGTGAACTCTTTCACCTAATGCAGAAAAGTCTCCGTCCTGTAACAGATTTCGCTGTCTAATTTCGAGGGGATCAATCCCAAGTTTGTAAGCAATAATATCGGTCTGTTGTTCGATCGCCCAAAGAACTTGTGGCGTACCAAAACCGCGAAATGCGCCCGCGGGTGGAAGGTTGGTGTATGCCCTATAAGTATCGACAGATAGGTTTGCGATCTTGTATGTATCAGTTATTCCGAAAGCACAATTTCTCGCGACTGCATTACCGCTTCCGCCTGAGTAAGCACCGCCGTTTAGATAGCACCTCACAGTTCTAGCTACAATAGTTCCATCTCTCTTTACTCCATCTTTGACATATACTACGAATGGATGCCTAACTACCGTAAGAAACTCCTCTTTCCTTGTTAGGACGATCTTGACGGGACAGGAAGTCTTCTGAGAAAGAAAAGCACAGAGCGGTTCTACTTCCATGTTATTTTTCGCTCCGTAACTTCCGCCAACCATGCCCTGAACAACTCTGACTTTAGCCATGGGTATCTGGAGAGTTTCGGAAACCTGCAGAACTATTCTGTAGGGGATGGCGCAACCCGTCCAGATAGTGAAACTTCCGTCGGGAAAAGCTTGAGCAACGGAGGCGTGAGGCTCAAGAGGGCAGTGCTGACCAAAGTTCGTCTCGAACCTGTTTTCAACAATAAGATCGGCTTCTGAATATCCCTTCTCTACGTCGCCTTTTCTTATCGAGAAAAAGTTTGTAACGTTGGGAACTCCTTTCGGAATTCTCGCACTGTATACGAGCGCAGACGACTTTGATGAGTAACTCGCAAAATCCGGGTGAACGACAGTTGGAGTTTCAGGACTCAAAGCTTTTTCAGCATCATATACAGCTGGCAATTTTTCGTACTTTACCTTGATAGCATTCACGGCCTCTTCCGCGATGTCCGGGTCCAAAGCCGCAACCGCCGCGATCGGCTCTCCCACAAATCGGACGATATTCCTAGCAAGAATGTATCGTTCCCTGATCGCGCTTCCGTATCTGATGTCAGGCAGGTCCTTTCCAGTGATTACTGCCTTAACTCCTTTGATTTTTTCGGCTTCCGAAGTGTCGATACTGAGAATCTTTGCGTGAGGATGAGGACTGCGAAGGATCTTGCCATGCAGCATTCTTGGGAGAAGGATATCTGATGGGTAAACCGCCTTGCCCGTTACAATTTGTGGAGCATCCAACATAGTGTAGGATTTTCCAATATGTCGAAACTCGACATCCTCAAGCGGCTGCTGAAGAGACATGAATAGCTTATTGTTGTCGGATTCCTATATACATATTGAGATCGCAAACTCAAAACTGGGAGAAATATTTTGACATCTGCTTGACAAGATTCTTATAATTCGTGAGAAGAAAAAGACCAAGTCTCAAACCTTGAACAATGAAGCCGTCGAGTTTACACTTAATGGTAAGCTCACACGAGTTTTGATTAGGCCGAAAGATCTTCTCAGCGAGGTGTTGAGAGAGAAGCTTGGGTTGATGAGCGCTAAAATTGCATGCGATGAAGGGACGTGCGGGTCGTGTACTGTGTTACTTGACGGTGAACCAGTTTATTCATGCATTGTACTTGGTCTTGATTGCAATGCAAAATCAGTAGAAACTCTCGAAGGACTCTCAGAGGATGGACAGAATCTTACACCATTACAAGAATCGTTTCTTACAACTAACTCAGCGCAGTGCGGATTTTGCACTCCCGGGATGATAATGTCAGCAAAGTCTTTGTTGGATAAGAATTCGGAACCTACACGGGAAGAAGTCAAGGTTGCCCTTTCGGGAAATGTTTGCAGATGCACTGATTATTCTAGATACATTAATGCAGTTTTGCTCGCTGCAAAAAAAATAAGAAGTAAAGCCCCAAATGCATGATTTTGCATTTCTTCGTCCCGACACTGTTGCCGAGGCTGTTGCCCTAAAGAAGGAATTTGGGTCGGATTCGACATTTGTTGCCGGTGGTACAAACCTCCTTTATCTGATGAAGAGGGGAGTTCGCAAACCCAGGTACCTGATAAATTTGAAAGATATTGGTGGTCTGGATTCGATCGAGTTTGATGAAGAAAAAGGGCTCAGAATAGGGGGTTTAGCAAAGATTAGCGAGCTTCAACGTTCAGAGCTCGTCCTGAGGTACTATCCAGTCTTATCCAGTTGTGCCAGCAGAATCGCTTCCCCGCAAATAAGAAACAGCGCGACCGTCGGTGGGAACTTGTCACAGGAGGTATGGTGCTGGTACCTCGCCGAAGGTTTTGATTGCTGGATGAACGACGGAAGGCACTGCTATGCTCCCTCCGGCGACAACAGGTATCACCACAGCGTTGCTGGGGGTTATATCTGTCTCGCCGTTCACCCCTCCGATTTGGCAACTGCTTTTCTGGCTTTAGATTCAACCGTCGTTGTTGCCGGGACTGAACATGAAAAACGACTTCGAATTGATGAACTGCTTCCAGGATTCACGAAGGTCGAGGGAAAACTAAAGCAAAATATTCTGAAAAGTGACCAGATAATAACAGAAGTGCATGTTCCCCCACCAAAGTCCGGAGCTCGTAGTATTTTTCGAAAGTATGCTGCGAGGGAGTCGTTTGATTTCTCTCTTTCTTCGGTTGCCATCCTTCTGAATACCGAAGGAGACTATTGCGATGATGCGCGGGTCGTTCTTGGCGGCATCGCAACTAAACCCTACCGATCTACAAATGTCGAATCGGTCTTGCGAGGAAAGCGCCTGACACGAGAGATTATTGAGAATGCATCCAAGGCTCCCTTCGAAAGAGAAATACCGCTCACAATGAATGCCTACAGGATACAGTTTACGAAGGAATTAATCAGGAGTGCTCTTCTTGAACTGGTTTTACCACACGATATAGTCGGCCAAGAGTTGGCGTGAGTTTTCTCAGCATATCATTGGGAGATCTAGATGTGCTCTACAACATAATTCAAGATCAAGCAATTAGGAATCGGGGCCACTGTGAACACTCTAGATTCTCTTAAGCTATTTAGAGCGGGTTTTCAATCCCTACAGTTCACTTATGACTAACAAACCAATAATTGGATTCATCGGCCTTGGCGAAATGGGTAAACCCATGGCCACGAATCTCATTCGAGCCGGATTCACCCTCGCTATATTCGATATTCGAAAGGAGCGTCTGGATCAAATGATCAAAGAAGGCGCTCTCATGAAGCCTTCTGCTTTCGACGTCGCAAAGTCCGCTGATGTAATCATTACAATGTTACCAAACTCAGCCTCTGTGAAAGAGGTATTTTTTGAAGGCTTAATCCAAGCTCTCGATTCGCACCACACTATCATCGAGATGAGTACCATTGATCCACAAACAACTCTCGAACTTTCTGAAATCGTCATTTCAAAAGGCGCGAGATTCATCGATGCTCCTATTGGCGGGACTCCGGATATGGCCGAGAGAAGAGATGCCGGAGTACTCGCAAGCGGTGACAAGAAATCTGTTGATGACTGTGCTGAAGTAATCGGGGCGATGACCAAGAAAATGAGTTACGTCGGAAAAGTTGGAAACGGCAAGACTCTGAAGCTAGTGACCAACATGCTGATTGGTATTAACAAACTGGCTGTGACCGAAGCGATCTGTTTTGCTCTGAAGCAGGGAATAGATCCCGGCGTGATAATTGAAGCCATCAAAGAATCAAACGGAAATTCTGTCGTTTTCGAGCGATACGGCGCTGCGGTTATAGATCAGGATGAGAATATTGCAAAAAAACATTCTTGGCAGCTGAAAGACTTGGGACTCTTGCTTGATCTGAGTAGGCAATCGACCACCCCTTTGTTCTTGGGGGCACTGTCCATGCAGATAACCCAGGCCGCCTCAAACTCTTCAGAAGGAGATGAAACGTTCGAGTCGATCGTGAACTTCTATAAGAATGTCATGAAAGTTCCACCATCTCAAGACAGGTAGCCGGAATGAAAAAGCGACATCCTGGATAATTTATCGGAAGACAGATGACTGGCCAGACCGCATAATCGAGCAGGTTTAATTGAAGGAGTAGTTTTGCGCTACCAAGTTTTTCCAAAGTACGGCATAATTTCTGAAGAATATAACGCAAAAACATCTTCCAGCCGCTGACCTTTGGCGGCATGGGCCCAGATTATTGTTTCGTCAATTCCCAATGAATCCATCATCTTCAACTTCTCTATAACTGTCTCTGCTGATCCAGCAACCGCAAGATCTTCGACGAGTGAGTCTGGAATCAAGCTCCTAAGGTCAGACATAGTTTCTTCGCGCCAATCTTTCGGAGCGTCTCTAATGAATTTTGCAAGCGGCGGAGGAAGCTTAACTCCGACCTGTTCTTCAAGCTCTCCGGATGCCCAGAGCTCTCTGCTGCTCCAGAGCGCGTGACTAATTCCCCTCTTGACCGCTGCATAAGCATCCTCAGGCCGTTTTGCAATACAACCATATGCCCACAAAAGTTTCTTCACAGCAGAATAATTTCTACCAGCTTTTTTTGCACCTTCCTTTACTAAGTTCGTGCAATAGTCCATCCCTTTCCGTGTAGCGAAGCTTCCGATCACAACACCGTCGCCAATTTCACCGGCTAGAGTGAGTGTTCCAACTCCGCGCGCTGCAACATAGATCGGAGTGACTCTTTCAGGCTTGAAGTCAAGATGACCTTTGTTGAAATTCACAACTTTTCCATGGAATTCCAAATCCTTTCCAGCGAGCAGTTGTCGAATTAGGTAAACTGCTTCCCTTATTGCAACGACAGTGTTCTTTCTTTGTATTCCGAGAGTTTCAAAGTGGCTCCCCGCCCCAATCGTAATGCTTAGTCTTCCCTTCGATGCCTCTTCGAGAGTGCCAATTGCCTGCGCTGAAATCGCCGGATATCTTGTATGAGGGTCGGTGACAGTAATTCCGAGACCGATCCTAGACGTGAGCGCCGCACAATATCCCAGGGAAACGTACGGATCTCGAGTATACTTTTCATCAGCATGGAAAAAATCATCATAGCCAAATGTCTCGCACAATTTCACGATCCCCGCGAGTCGTTCAATTGGTTCCTCTCCAAGAGTAGCTGCTGCAAATTGCATGGTCTATTTTATCACTTGATTTTTGAAAAATATGCTTCCTGAATTTTCAAGAGATGGATAATAACTTTCAGAACCGGCTAGAGATCGGGCCCTAGTATGCCCTGATTGATTTTATGTTGACAAATTCCCGCATTCCGTATTTTGAAGTCTCTCTGCCGATTCCGGATTTTTTCACGCCGCCAAACGGCATCCTGGGATCTGACCGGACGGGCGCATTTATCGTAACCATTCCGCATTCTAAAGATCTCGCAATCTCGAAAGCTTTATCGTTGTTAGCTGTCCACAAACTAGCACCTAATCCAAACTCGCTGTTATTCGCAACTGAGACAGCTTGAGCCGCGTTGTCTACGACATAGACCGGTGCGACAGGACCAAACACTTCCTCCTTCATTATTCGCATCTCCGGATCGACTTTGGACACAATCGTTGGAAGAAAATAAGAACCTGGTCCTTCACGTCTTCTACCTCCGATTTCGATCTGTGCACTCTTCGAGATAGCTTCCTTAACCTGATTCTCGATTATGTCGACTTGATTTGACGTAGCGAGTGGACCAACTTCTGTCCGAGGATCGGTGGGATCTCCTACTCGTCTTTTTTGAAATTCTTGGACAAATTTATCTTTGAATTCGGCGACAACCGAACTCACGACTATGAACCTCTTTGCGTTGATGCAACTCTGACCAGAATTCAACAGTCGAGAATCAGCAGCTCCCTTTGAAGCTGCAGTTACGTCGGCGTCCTCTAGAACGATGAAAGCATCGCTCCCGCCGAGTTCAAGTACACATTTCTTCATATTCCGGCCGGCGAGTTCACCAATTCTCTCGCCGACCCCTACACTCCCGGTAAGGGACACCCCACTGATTCCATCATAACCAACGAGATCTGAAACTACTTGATGGTCGATTATCAAATTACTGAAAACTCCATCGGGAAAGCCAGCTTTGTTGAATATCTCCTGAATATTCAGAGCACTACCGGTGCAAACTTGAGAATGTTTCAAAACCGTCGTATTGCCCGCAAGAATTGCTGGAATTGAAAACCTGAAGACTTGGGAGAAAGGAAAATTCCACGGCATAATTGACAAAATCACGCCGAGTGGCTCGAATGAGACGCGACTTCTCTTTGCGTCGGTTTCGACAGTTTCATCCGAAAGCCAACCTTCCGCATTGTCGGAAAAAATTTCTGCGCTCCAAGCACACTTTTCAACTTCAGAAATAGACTGAGTAATCGGTTTTCCCATCTCTTCAGTCATCGTTCTCGCATATTCTGACTTGCCAGACCTTAGCACCTTTGCGAGTGATCTGAAGTACTCAGCCCTCTGCGAGACTTTTAGCTTACTCCACTCATTTTGAAAAACCCGTTTAGAATTGTCCACGACTCGTTTTGCTTGCTCTTCAGTTTGTAGCTCGTAAGTTGCAATCGGCTGACCACTTGCCGGATTATTAGTCGAAACAGAACGTGACATCGTGCTATTCCCTCACAACGATCTTCAGAGCTTCAAAAGTCTCGAGACGTTTTCCTCGAAGATCATTCGCTTTTCTTCTCTTGATAGTCTGGCACCTTCGACTATTCCTGGATACCTCGAGAGCCGCAACGTCCCGTCCCCCGGACCAAACGGATAGTCAGTCCCAAAAATTATCTTTTCTGCACCGAAAACATCGTGGGCGCACTCTATCGCAGCTTTGTTTCCGCCAATCGCTGTGTCAAGGAAGAATCCATCAAAATGCTCAATCGCGGGTTTCTTGCCTTTCACAGCATCAAACTGTTGCTCAGGTTTCACTAGCGACATTTCCTTCCCATATGATTCATTTATTCTTCCGGCAAAGAATGGAATCATCGCACCCAAGTGGTGCGCCACGACCTTGAGATCTGGATTCCGGGACATTGTCCCAGAGAGGACGAGCCTTGCCATTGTCAAGGACGTTTCAAACGGCCATCCCAAAACATGCATAAGATCATATTCATCTTCATAAGGCCTGCTGTTTGAGTTCATAGGATCAACCGGGTGGAGGTAAACAGGTACCGATAGACGGTTTGCCTCATCCCAGAAGGCAGCGAAATGATCCACAGGTTCACCTCCAATATTGGTGACTGCCATGAACCCCTTCAAGCCCAGTTCCTTGATGGCACGCCTCATCTCTTCTATCCCTCCCTCGTCCAGACTTCGGAGCGGGGCCGTACCCAAGGCGAAAATTCTACCCTTGTGTTTTTTCATGGCTTCCGCCATTTCGTCGTTTATCATTCTGCAAAGCTTCACTTGATTCTTTGCTTCGACGGGAAGATGATTTGGATCAACAGCCTGGTAGATGCAAGTCACTTGTTTTGAAATTCCATGTTTTTCCATCTCTGTTAGTCTTCTTGCAAAATCCACCATGTTGGGGTGCGTCCTGCACCTTTCCATCGTAGATTCTGCGGGACCACTG
>DATNHH010000056.1:0-5129 GCA_035605055.1 Nitrososphaerales archaeon | reverse complement strand
TTTCCTTACTACAGAGACCAGGGAGTTTTGTTAGCGCGTGGTGTCACGGTCAAACAGTTGCTGAACCGATATTTCGGAAATGCTTCCGATGATATGAAAGGGAGAGATTTGCCAAATCTATTTTCGTACAGAGAGAATCGGGTATTCAGCAATTCTGCCCCCATTGCCAGCAACTTACAGATCTCAGTCGGTTTCGCCATGGCAGCTAAAATGAACAAAGAGAACATTGTTGCCATTTCGTACTTTGGTGATGGCGCAACCTCGTCAGGCGAGTTCCACGTAGCTTTGAATTTCGCAGGCGTCTTCAAGGCACCGTGTATTTTCGTTTGCGAGAACAATCAATACGCAATATCAGTCCCACTAAAGAGACAAACTGCTTCCGAGAACATCTCTGTGAAAGCGCGGGCATATGGGATCCACGGCGAGACCATCGATGGTAACGACTTTTTTGCCGTTCAGGCTGCTGTTTCTGCAGCAAGAGACCGGGCTCTAAAAGGGGATGGATCAACCTTGCTGGAATGCGTTACTTATCGCTATAGCTCACACTCCTCTTCAGACGATTGGAAAAAATACAGACCCGCGGAGGAGGTTGAAGCGTGGAAAAAAAGAGACCCAATAGTGTTGCTTAAGGATCAATTGTTTGCGATGTCGATCTTGACGCAAGAAATCGAGAAGAAGCTCATGCAGAATGTCCAATCGGAAATTGCAGCCGCAGTCAAATCGACAGAAAATATTCCATCCCCTCCCGAAGAAAGCCTCATCGAGGATGTTTATGCCAAAGTCCCAGAGACCCTCAAAGATGAAGCTCTCGATTATGGAGGGAATTAGATGCCCGACGAGGACTGGAAGATAACCAACTACGCAAGAAAGTATGATTTTGAGAACGTAATTTTTTGCAACGATAACGCAACCGGTCTCAAAGCGATAATCGCGATTCACGACACGACACTCGGCCCAGCAGCCGGTGGATGCAGGATGTGGACCTATCCAACGGAATGGGACGCCACAGAGGATGCCATGAGACTCGCTAGGGGGATGACCTACAAGTATGCCGCCGCTGGTCTCAATCTGGGCGGAGGAAAAACAGTAATCATTGGCGACCCAAAACGGGACAAATCAGAATCCCTCTTCAGAGCTTTAGGGCGTTTTCTGGAGAGGTCTGGAGGCATTTACCTGACCGGTGAAGACGTTGGAACTACGCTTAGAGATATGGAGTATATTGCAAACGAAACTCACTACGTCATCACATTACCAAAGTCTTTTGGCGGGGCAGGTCCCATCGCCGGCGCCACGGCTTATGGAGTGATACAGGGTATGCAGGCCGCATCGTTGAAAAATTACAAGACTGAAAGTCTCGATGGATTGACGGTCGTCGTACAAGGCCTTGGAGTAGTTGGTTTTGAAGTGGTGACACAGCTAAGCTCGCTGGGTGTTAAGCTGATTGTCTCTGACATTGATAACGAAAAAGTGCGAGCTGTTCAGGACAAATTTGAGGTTGACATAGTCTCACCTGAGCAAGTTTACGATATCCCAATGGACGTCTTTTCGCCTTGCGCACTAGGCGGAATATTGAATGAAGATACTCTCAAGAGATTAAAGTGCAAGATAGTCGCTGGTTCCGCCAACAACCAACTCAAAACTGAAGAAGACGGTTATGCGATTGAGAAAAAAAGAATTACTTACGTTCCCGATTATGTGTTGAACGCAGGCGGAACAATTTACGATACGGATCGAATCTTTCATGGCTCCCACAATCACGAGCGAGCGATGGAGAAAGTTAGCCGGATTAAGGAAAACGTTAGGAAGGTCTTTGAACTGAGTGAAGCGGACCGGATTCCGACATTTCTAGCGGCCGATAGGTTAGCCGAGAAACGGATCTTCGAAGTCGGGAATGCCAAGAAAATCCGTACTCACGCTAATTTGTAATGTTAACAAATTTAGGTTCACGGAAAACCGTTACTCCAGTTCATTCAACAGTTTATCCCAACCCACATAGGCGAGCCATCCTCCATCTACTAGAATATTGGCTCCTGTAATGTAAGAGGAGAAGTCTGAGGCGAGGAACAGTACAACTTGCGCTACCTCGCGTGCGGTTCCATATCTTCCCGCTGGGGTTCTTCGATTAATCTCTTCAGCAGAATATCCTCCAGAAGTTTGATCACCAACATCCATGGGAGTTTTGATGTAACCCGGCGATACTGCGTTTACTCTAATTTTATAGTGCGCCCATTCGGTTGCAAGTGTCTTTGTAAGTCCATTCAGTCCGAATTTCGACGCGCAGTACGCGAGTCTTTTAGGCACACCACCGCCCCCGAATATTGAAGAAATATTAATTATCGAACCACCACGATTTTTTGCCATTATTCTGCCACAGACTTGGGACATGAAGAAGGGCCCCGAGAGATTAGTTCTGATTGCCTTTTCCCAATCTTCTTTTTGCAATTCCAGGCTGTCACTGATCATAGAAGTTCCTGCATTGTTCACTAACACGTCTACCTTGCCGAAGCGCTGGACAGTTTCTTCGATCAACATTTCGCAATTTTCATAGACACCAACATCTCCAGTTAGTCCTACCACCGATTCACTGAATCGAGGCTTGGAGCGTAACCTTTCGACGGTTGTCTCTACATCTTGTTTGTTGCGAGAATTTACGATAACATTGGCTCCAGAGGAGAGCAGAATTCTGGCGATTTCTAGTCCAATTCCTTTTGTTGATCCGGTAACAATGGCGGTCTTCCCGTTGATGTCTTGGAAAAAACTCTCTTTGGTTGAGCTCTCATCTTTCATTCCCACAAAAATCACGTTTTGATAACCCAATGTCCGATGGCATATAATGTGAACTAAATCGTCAAACCATTAGGTTTCAGGCGGTCAGGATATTCCATTTCAATATCTTGCAGAAAATACGGACAACGACACTAGATAGTGGGCAGGATGATTAGGCTATATCTTTACTCCATCCAACGTTTCCTTTAACCAATCTACTAACTTGTGGTAAGAATCAATCCCCTTGGGCGTCAACATTATTCTCTCCGCTTTTTCTTCATCGAGACTCTGCGCGACGAGCCCATGTTTCAACAACCATTCGAGGTACTCCATGAAGCGTGGGTAATTGAGACCCAAGAGCATCTGAATATTCGTCTTCTTCATGGCTGAACCGTTCCCGTACATGATGTCAAGAAAGCGTGCCACCACGTAGAGATCGGGCTTTTCCAATCCTACAATCACAGAGTCTCTATGAAATCCTTCTTTCGCTGTTCAAAGACTCTTCTCTGTTCTTCGAACTTTGAGATCTCCTGTTCATACGTCTTTTTGGCCTCGTATCTGAAGTATAGCCAGACAATTACGCCGACAAGGATTCCCACTGCGAGATTATTACCGAAAATAGCAGCGAGAATGAACGCGACCACGCCGAAGAGCAGGGAATCTTGATTTCTCTTCCTCACCAACTGTGGAAGTAGCGTCAGGATCTTGTCTGCCAAGGAAAGTGCGTCTTCAGTGATCCCTCTTCCATCCTTACCATTCGTCTTCTGCATTTCGGTTATTAGAGAGGATAAATCCTTCAGTTCTGCGTTGTGTTTCCTTCTTAGTAAGAAGTACGTTGCAAAGCCACTGATCAATCCCGAGAGACCTGAGGCGGTAATGAGTGAATAGCTTTGATTTGGATGCTGTAAGAAGGCGCTCAGCTGACCTTGGCTAAAAAGAAAAACTAGAACGGCAATTCCAACTCCTGCGAAGACCAGAATAGTGGTTAAGAACGCGGTGGCGAACCTGACCCGCAATTCTCGTCTTTTGAGACGCCCTAACCACCTGTCGGAACTTTCAACAATGGACTTTAGATTCGACTGTATCTCTTGCCGTCGGCGAGGATCTTCCACGGAGTCCATATCTCAAGACCGTCCCAATTCTTTGCCGAACTCGAAAAGTAGGATATCGTGTTCTGCTAGTTAAGGGAAACGTGTTAACAATACGTGTCGCCCACACGCGAGTCTTTTATCGGATCCTCCTCTAGAAGAATGCGAGGAATATGAAATGACTTCGTTATCAGATGCAAAAACGTTAGGCGGAATAGGCGCAATTTTAGTTCTATTTACCGCTGTACCGAACATCGGCTGGATACTTGGAATAGTTGTATTAGTAATAATACTGGTCGCGATCAACAACATCTCCCAGGTGGTCAACGACAAAAAGATCTACAACAACATGCTAACTGCGGTCATCCTGACAATAGGTGCGATTGTTGTTGGAACTGTCACGGCTATAGGGGCAATCTATCATGTGATAGGAATGGGATCGTTTGTCGGATCGAAGTTTGTTCTGGCTCCGAATATCACGACTGGTGATTGGATTGGACTAGCTATAGCAATCATTGGGGGAGTCTTAGCAGTGGAGGGATTCTTGGTTGCTTCTGCCGTGTTTGTCCGAAGAAGCTACAAGTCGGTAGCATCCAAACTGAACATCAAGATGTTTGAGACAGCAGGGCTGCTCTATCTCATCGGAGCCGCTACTGCAATAATCGGAATCGGATTCGTCTTGATCTTAATCGCAGAAATATTGCTCGCTGTATCGTTCTTCTCCATATCTGAACAATCAAGAGTTACACAAGCAAATCAAGTGCAGACCATTACCGCCACGTGATAAATAGTGAGGTGAGAATTGAATTATGAACTCAATCAAAAAGAACGATGTACCGACAAGATCGATGTTACCTCAACATTAAAAATGCCGGGGTTGAGCCGCTCTACCGGAATATCGAGAGGAAATGAGCTCTTACAAAGATCTTGGCGTACGGCGTGTGGTAAACGGACAGTTTCCAATTACTCGTCTCGGGGGATCGGTAATTCCGAAAGAGGTCTTGGATGCGATGGAGGAGTCCACCAACAACTGGTGCGGAATCTGGGAACTCGAGGAAAAGGTTGGAAATGCCATCGCTCGTATTTGTTCTGCAGAAGCAGCTCACGTCACCTCTGGCTCTTTCGCCGCTCTCGTTTTGTCGGCCGCAGCCTGCATCGCCGGAAAGGATCCAGAGAAAATGAGACGCCTTCCATACGCCGACGGCATGAAGAATGAAATCATAATCCAGAGAAACCTAAGGGGCGCGCATGCCGGTGAGCCCGGAATGTACGATA
>DATNHH010000055.1:0-8077 GCA_035605055.1 Nitrososphaerales archaeon | reverse complement strand
AATCACCGATCTTAACCACCGCTCCTTGGAAATGGCTCTTGGTTTGAGCTTCCTCTACCAGCTTGGTGGTCCGTCCAAAGTAGGTGTTCATCCCCGTCGTAACCACCAGAGCGTTCATCTCACCCTGTCGAACAATGGAGGATGAGAAGGCAACATCGCCTGGATGCTTCTCCACGGGCAGAGATTCCCCAGTTAAAGCTGATTCGTCGATCTGGAGATATGCGCCGTCGACGAGCTTTGTGTCTGCGGGAACAATGTTCCCTAGACGTAGGCGCAATATATCTCCGGGAACGAGCTCTTTTGCAGGAAGATCAGTCCACTTTCCGTCGCGCAGTACTTTCGCCCTTAGGGCAAGCCTCTGTTTCAGCAGCTCGATTGCATTGCTGGCCTTGTTCTCCTGCCACGTCCTAACAATGACGTTTACCACCAAGAGCGCGGTGATGATAACTAGGTCGTCCCAGTTCTGCAAGAATGCGGAGATGATCGCTGCTGCTTCTATCATCCATGGAATGGGTCCCCAAAAATAGCGGAGGAAAGTGAGTATCGCGGAGCGCTTCTTCTCGATTATCTCGTTCGCTCCATATTGCTGGAGCCTTTTGGCTGCTTCTGAAGAAGAGAGCCCCTTTTCGGTCGTTGCAAGTCTCTTGAGCAGTTCTGCGACAGGAAGATCCTTCCCTTCGGAAGGGGTGATACTACTCAAGTTGGCTTCCGTACGGACCTGCTAGTTCTTATTATTCAAAACCATATCCCCGAGCTCGGACGGAATAAGAAGGTTCGCAAGTTGACATCAACCCTTCAGCATATTGCCATTTTGATCTCATTTACGAGCAGTCGATTCATCATCGACGGAGATTCTCTTATCGTAAGCTCGCAAAAGATCGGTCCGGCTTATTATTCCTAAAAGCGCTCCAGTGGATTTGTCGACAACGGGAAGCTGACCCACTTCATTTATCGTCATTTTCCTCATAGCATCAAGGAGTGTTTCGTTCTGTCCGACCGATATGACGTTTTGAGTCATTATTTCTGCAAGTTTTGTTGAAGCAGATTTTTCTCTTGGGATACGTTCCACATCTTTCAGCGTGACCATGCCCGTAACTTTCCCTTCTTTGGATACAATAGGAATTCCCTTGAAGCCTTTTTCAAGAATCAGCTGATTAGCCCTTTGAACAGAATCATCTTCGTTCAGACTCTGTACATCCTTGTTCATAGCCTCGGAAACAAATATCCTAGTCATCAGCGGAACATTGTACTCTCCCATGTGTGCGGGTGAGTCCGCCTTCGTCTCGACTTGGCTGTGATAAATGGTGTATTTTGAGCCAGTCAAATAGTATGAGGTCACAACTGCAATCATCGAAGGAGCCAGCAACGATAGGTTGCCTGTCATTTCGCTGACCATTAGAATTACGGCGATGGGAACTCGGCCTACTCCTGCAAAGAGAGCCATCATTCCGACGATGACAAGAGGAGCTGGGATTGGAATAAGATTCGGAAAGAAATTCTGGACAACCATCCACATAGCTGCGCCTAGGAATCCCCCAATTGCGAGAGAGGGAGCGAACACTCCTCCACTTCCTCCAGAACCCACCGTGAAAGAAGTAGCAAAAATTTTCAAGAATACGACGAGCACCAAAACAACGATAATGGGCAATGTAACGTAGTTAGTTGTAATCGAATTAAAATTCCCGTTAATGGCAAATTGCAAAAATCCGTAACCCAGCCCGATTACCTCGGGAAAGAAAATTCCAATTATTCCGCAAATTGCTGCACCGATCATCGGTCTTACGTACTTCGGAATCTTCGACACGTCGAAAAAATTTTTCACGGTGTAGAAGGTAAAAGTGTAGAACCTTCCCACTCCAGCGCAAAGTACACCGAGAATCGCGTAGAAAATTAGGTTGAAAGGATGAGTAAAGTTGTACACAATTCCAGTTCCGAATATCGGAGTGAACCCGGTAAATGACCCAAAAATGACGTAACCTATTGGGGTTGCGATGAAAGCTGGAATCAAAGTTTCCGCCTCGATGTCGCCGCCGCTGTACAGAATCTCCGCACTGAGAATTGCTCCACCAAATGGAGACTTGAAGATCGAGCCAATTCCTGCTCCGATTCCTGCAGCAAGGGCGATCCTTCTGTCCTTAGCAGATAATCCAAAAATCTCTCCGATCATCGAGCCAAAGCCCGCAGCAATCTGTGCGGTAGGGCCCTCTCTTCCCGCACTTCCACCACTGCCTATTGTGAACGCTGACGCAATCGTCTTTATGATCGGAACACGTCGCCGAATGACACCGCCTTTATTGTGATATGCGTCAATTGCAGCATCGGTTCCATGCCCTTCCGCTTCGGGTGCCAAACCGAAAACTAGTAGCCCTGCGATCAATCCACCGATAGCCGTTGAAATTGGAATAAGCAGGAAATGCGGATTAACTGAAATCGGAGCCGGCGCTTCTCCCGCGGGATTGGGAGGATAAAACCCTGTTATCCCGCCTAGCATTACGTTAGAGACCAGCTGGATCGCAAAATAAAATACCGTTGCACCAAAACCTGCCACGAGTCCTATCAGCGTGCCGATGAATGCCCATTTGCCAAGATAACTGCGATTGAGAAGGCGCTCCATGCGACGACGCTCGCTCTTTTTCTCAGACTTCATGCGGCTACGGCCTTTAGCACTTTTCTGAATCTGAATAAAAGTTAGTCGAAAAAGGCGCGAATGTTTCGATTGATTAGATTCCAAGATAGAAATTAGGGCATTATTGCAACGAACTATGTAGGAAAGTCGATCAGGGGGGTTATTGGCGAATCGTCCACAAGGTTCTTTATATGATCACCTCTTGATTCCGCAAAGCTACAACTTTGTGCCGATTTTGTGAGCATCCTCATATATGCAGTTGTCTTTGCAAGATGGCTGCGGGAAAATTGATTGGAGCTGCCAAAGAACCTGTTGAATCCAGTTTGGAAGTTACTCCTTTATTCACGACTCGATGTTCTGATTGCAATCATAGTGTAACGTGGAAAACCAATTCCTGAACGGAATTTTACCGAACCATGAAGTACCTGCTGACTAGTAAACCGATCAATCCAAGAACAAGATAATTTGCGTCCGAATTTCCTATGCCTAAACTAATGAGAATCATAGAAATGCCAAACGCCACTATCGATATTTTCTTGGAAGTATTGAGATTATGCCAACGCTTCTTTTTGGTAGCTACTTCCATGATCTTTGTGAAATAAGCGGGAAAAAATAAAGTGTTTCGATTGAGTGCATTTTACTAACTGTACTGAAGATTCATTTCAGGATGTTTGGGTAGATCGCAGCTTAGACGAGGAATCGTTTATGTTGCGAACAGTAACTAATGTCCTCATCAGATCCGGAAGCTTCGCAAAACTCAGATTTCAACATGAGATACGGAAATGGTAAAAGCAGTTGACTTCGGATAAGTTCAATCCCGAACACATTCGGAACGAATCACATCGTGTTGAACCGACTGAAACGCCATCAAGTTTCACCCGCCCATCGTTAAAGAATTGTTATTGATTCTAAGAAAGTGGTTGGAGACTCTTTAGGACATATATTTCATTGTTAACCTACTGTGACCGTTCTTGAAACTCGGAATGAATTGGCGTCTACAATGAAGTCCACTAGCTCACGCCTTCCAAAATAATTAGTGGATGAACTTATCGACTAATGAAGTACCTCCTAAAGAGAGACTTTTTTGTAAATATAGCCGACTCAATTGCGAAAGTGACAGTTAATGCGCGGCGTTCGTTTGAATTCTGGTGCCCTCGTCATAGAGTTCTCCAGATTTTGTTTAAATCAAACCTAATATACTGATGCAGTTGCGTCGCTACTTACGAAGGAATACTAAATTGAAGAACGAATTTTCAAGGAAAACTCTACTTTTGTATCTAATCGCAACAGCATTTCTGATACCAATCGCAATCCCTGCCACGGCAGTTTTTGCGACGACCTGTACACCTGCTGGAAGTACGGGCTTGACGGCATACATGGTCGTTACCCACTCGCATCAGACAATTTCAAAAACGACCATAAACGCGACCGGCTGTGATCTCGGTATATACGTCTCTCCGGGACTTTCGTATGTGACTATAACTAGTGTCACAGTTTCGGGAGCGAATCAGCACGGAATTTTCGTCCAAGATGATTCCCACATAACAATCACTCACGACTTGGTTACCGGTAACGGAGTTGCTGGTATCGCCTGCCCACCAGCGGGGGCCCCACCTCCGGGTTGCATCCCAGAGGATAAGGGAATCCAACTCGTAGGGACGAGGGACTCTATAGTTTCTCACAATGTCGTGAGTAACAATACTTCAGATGGAGGGATAGGAGTTGCTGATGACGGTCCACAAAATCCAGGAGCTCCACTCGGAACAGCAGGCGGTACATTCATGGCCCTAAATGATATAGTGAGCTACAACTCAATTACTGACAACACGAAGGGATGTGGAATAGTCATCGCCGCTTACAACCCAGGTGTCGGAGTAAGAAATGTTACAGCCCGGGGAAACACGATAGTAGGTCAAGCACCTGGTACGCCGATTGTTGCAGCCACAGGGCCTTACATTGGTCAGATAGTTGTTGCAACTGACGCACCCAGCGTAACAATTTCGAACGTCAAAGTAATCGACAACACTCTCAATGGAGCATTCTTGCCAGGGATCGTACTTCACGCTAACGTATTCGGAGACAAGATCCTCAACACAAGAATCGTTGGTAACCTCATCGCACAAACTGGTTACTATCCAGGCCCTCCAAACGCCACAAGCAATACTCCAAACGTCTATCAGGGAACAACGGGCATATCTATAGTCGCCGAGAATACTGCCACTACTAGTCCACAAGCAGTGATCTCTCACACTCTGGTAAGTTCAAACACTGTTTTGGGAGACAACAATGGCGTCTGGCTCTGCTTCACCAAACACACGACTATATCCAACGAGGATGGTAATCCGGCAAACGCGAAAGTAACTTGCGTCTCGGGCGGTAGCTAGACTTCTAGCTAACCTCCCCCTTTTTTTTCTACTCTAAATATTTCGGCTCCAAGTATTGAAGTAACCTCTCCGGATTGAAAGATTCTCCGCGAGATCCTCTCAGTCACGCCTGAACCAAGCTAACATACTACTATTTTGCGGTATATGATTCGCGGAGTTATCTAGGCAATCGGCATCAATTGATATCGTTTTTTTGTATTCTATGGCTCATCTAACCTCGAGTTTTCGGGAATTGTTTTCCTTTATTCAGCCCTTTTGATGCCAATAATGTAACTAGTTTTCGGAGAAAGTGGCGTAGTATCCATTTCGACTCAAGATGAAGTAGCTTTGGACTTTGGAAAAGACAAATGATTTCCTTGGATTCTCATATTGATTTTATTCTTTTTATGCGGCGATTGTCTGTGTTAGGATGAGTCCTTTGAATATTATAGACCTTTACGAATATTCACGTACCGTACGAAGACGCTTTGCTAATAAGTTGTCGGATCTTTCCTGGGAGGAAGCCGCGAAGAATAGAGAAGCAAGTTTCTACTCAATGAAAAACATTCTCCTACACATGATAGACAATGAAGATTGGATCGTAAACTATGCAATCTTTGAAAAGTCGAAAGAATATTCTAGGCGAAGCTCAGACTATTACACTAGCATGAGCATGATTCTCGAACATCTCTCCGAAGTTGAAAAAAAGACGCTCGATTATTTTTCAAAGGTGACCGTTGAGGAGCTCAGAGGGATGGTAGATTTCGAGTTATCTTCAGGAAAAAAGTTTGACATGACGGTCGAAGAGTGTTTGTTCCAATCTTTCACTGAACAGCTCTACCACCTTGGCGAGCTGATCTGCCTACTTTGGCAGGACAACATTGAGCCTCCCCCAATGCAGTGGTTTTACAACAGGCCTAGTCGAGTTTGATATCAGCTCAAAAAGCGGAACAAGTTTTCTCAAATCAGTATCTGGAATTCGTTCGACTATTATCGTTAACAATCCAAAACTGAGCCAAGGAAATTGGGCAAATCCGAACTAATTGCCGAGAGCATGCTCTTCGTTTGCGAAGAGTCTTTCCGCAGTTATTGGGGAAAGTACGGCAAAGGCCTATTTTCGGGAATTGTAAGGGGATATTGGTATGTGGGGTGCTCCTGAGCCGGGATGATTCCCTGCATTACCGTTCCAGCATTGACTTTCCTCATTGTTTAGCTATCACATCGAATTGTCACACGAATTTTGTTTGAAGCCAGAGATATCACCTATTGTGACAATAGTGTGATCAATTCCTAAATTAGCCGTAGAAATAGTCGCTTCTTTAACGTCCTAACGAAAAGACTCCGAGACGATCAGCGTTGCACCTCTTGCACTTCATCGAGACGAGGAGCCCTCTCCCTCCTTGCTCTTTGCAATATTCTACCTTCCAGTCATGCGAGGCTAACATAATTTCATAGTCAAGAAAATTCTTCACTCTCTCTGGTTCTGAGATATCGCAACACTTAGCTGCGTCGTTTGTTTCGAATGACTTTTCAATTGTTCGCATCAAATTCTTACGTCGAATTCGTATTGGAAATTCAAGGGATAAAGACTTGGGATTTCAGCTACGAATCAGAGAGTTCATATCTGATCCCGATATCTCAGAGCTTGCCGATAAATTGGAGCAACAAAGTTCCGAATTGGACTCACATAACTGCCGTGTATGAAACTTGGACCCATCAAAAACGTTACAGAACCCAAATTTGGGTTCTGTCTAATATTTCAAAAGTTGAGGCAAATTTTGGTCTTGAATAAAATCGATGGGATTCTTACTAACAGGATTTTTCTCTAAGCACTATTTTTCAAGAGAACCTAAATTGGCGAGCAATGAATAAAATTGTTATTGCGAACATTATTGCGGTTGTGACAAAAACAACAGATAACGATCCAAAGGCAACACCCACAAATAGAACGACGATAAGAAAGATTATTGTCAGTATTATCAACGCGTCTATATCCAGACCCAAAAACCTGTCTTTATTTCTCGTTGTGCTCATTCTAGGTGCACCCAATTCATTAGTCAACTTGGATACCTCATATCTATTTTGAAAGAAGTGGCGACAATTAAGTATTTATTCGAGCTAATACCAAAGCCTCGATTTAAAAATTGAACTGTTTGAAAGATGCTGTTAGATAACAAACCTCTGGTAGCAAGTAGAGTTGCCACGATGACCAGGGCGAGATAGCCAAATGTGAATTCACTTCCTTCCTCACAAAGATGTTCAAGTTGAGAACAAAAATTTCTAATGCCCCAAACTCTCAAAGTCAGACAGATCGGCGAATCTTTTGGACGGGTTTATGAATCTTCATGGAACTGGGACAGAAAGGTCGAGATCTAATGTTCGCAAATAATCCGAAATGGCGAATTCTCAAAAGAAGTGATGTACTGAACCAGTACAAGCCCATTGCCGACTACGCCGTAATCGGAGATCAGAAAACTTGTGCACTGATTGGAATTGACGGATCTATCGATTGGTTGTGCGTTCCAAAATTTGACAAGATAGACTCTCGTTGTTCTAGCCTTTTGGAGCTTCCTTTCTTGTATTCCAGACGTTGAATGTCGCCCACTTGTGACACAGCTGGCACTCTAGGTATCGACTCTTTCCTAGACGGACTGTGGTGAACGACACCCCTGGTACCCACTTGTACTCAAATGTGCGCTGGCAGTTTGGACAGGTCAATGTGGAGGTGTAGTGATGGCGGGTTCTCATCGCAACCAAATTGATCACGGCAACGACGGCAATGACGAGAACCGTTAGTCCCACAATCAGTGGCACGTTGACCATGTGCGTATGTTGACTCGTGTATTATTTACACATTCACTCGCCCACACGGGATTATCTGGGTTTAACCTGCCTGCGGTATCTGGCACACAGTATCTGAAGGTTTTCGAGTCGATGAATTACTGAGGGGTCAAATTGACCTTTGGGGACTGGTACGATATGATGAGCCTGAAGTTTCTCCCGACTGCCGCACATCCCACACTTCCATCGATCCCTCTCAAACGCCAAAAGGCGGTTGGAGAGTTAGATTTCGTTGTTGTACTCGGGC
>DATNHH010000054.1:0-7052 GCA_035605055.1 Nitrososphaerales archaeon | reverse complement strand
AAAGTCGATGGCTTCCCTGCCGCGCGTGGCCGATCCAGCGGAAATTGCAAAGCTTGGACTGTTTCTCGTCTGCGACGATTCAAGTTTTGTAAATGGTTCGTGCGTCGTTATCGATAGTGGGTGGAGCGTCGTCTAGTAAAGAGTGGGAGTACTGAAACAGCTCGATTAGATTTCTTGAGAGATCGTTAAACAATCTGATAATACTTAATCGGTAATGAGAAATCGCTTCGTTATCACAGTTGAGGATCGTCCCCCTAGTTTAATTCGTGGTTATATGCAACTATTCGTGAAGTTAGTGAGAAAAAACTTGAACGTATTATCTGCTTTCACCCTCTATCTGGGACTCTTCTTTGTAATGATAGCTCTCGCTTTGTTCAATGTACTCCCTCTTAATTATCTTGGAGGTATCGTAATTGCACTTTTCATTGGCGGTCTCTGTTACGCATGGCTTAATGCATGGCGCCAGACGGATAAGATAATCGATGTCGAGAGCCGCAAAAGGGTAATGGGGGAAAAATCGGTCAGGAATCGAGAAGCATCTAAATTTGAACCTCAAATGGAGCCTGGAGACAAAGGCAAGGAAAAGGAAGTTCTCCTTCAGACCGCATGATATTTGGGCGTATCAGTCGACTCCCAAAATGAGGTTGTTCCTCCGTTAACGCTGTAACGATGATCGTCCAGCTACGATTGAAGCAAGATCGAATATCCAGTCATGTTATGGAGGACATTTACAAGTATGCAGACCTCGAGCAAGCTTTCAGGATAGTAAGACTGGCACTGGAAGAGGAACTAGTCGCGCGATTCAATCAGATAATCTTCAATTCCTTTCCTATCTTTGTGAACGCTCCGATTGCAAAATCCAAGTCCTCCCGAGTGAGCGCTGCGTTCATGATGGTCCTAATTCTTGCCTTGTCGAGTGCAACCATCGGGTAGACTATTGGTAGGGCAAACACTCCCTCCTCGAACAGCCTCGAACTTAGTCTCTTTGCAACTTTGCTGTCCCCAACCATGACGGGGGTGATCGGTGTCTGACTGTTTCCAATGTCAAACCCAAGATCCTTCATAGATTTTTTGAAGTATTTCGTGTTCTCCCACAGTTTCTCAACGTGCTTGGGCTCGCTCTCCAGGACATCAATTGCAGCGATGCATGCGGCAACTACTGCCGGGGGATGAGACCCGCTGAGGAGCCATGTCCGAGACTTATTGTAAGCAAAGTTGACCAGATCCTGAGAGCCAGAGACGTGTCCTCCTACTACGCCAAAGGCTTTGGAGAATGTTCCCATCTCCACATGCACTTTGTCTCTTGAAAGTTTGAAATGGGAAACTATCCCTCTACCTCCCTCCCCTAGGACCCCCTCGCCATGTGCGTCATCAACATAAACCATCGCACCGTGCTCGGCACCTAGTTTCGCTATTTCATCCAGAGGTGCAATGTCTCCATCCATCGAGAAGACCCCGTCCGTAATCAGTAAAATTCTTCTGAAGGAGGGAGAGTGCTTTTCGGCTTCCTCAAGAACGCGCTCCAAGTCCTGCATATTCGTATGTTTGTAAACGGTTCTTTCAGCTCGCGATAGTCTGACTCCGTCTATGATGCTCCCGTGATTCAGCTCGTCGCTGATTATGATGTCATCCTCTCCGACAAGCTGCGGAATGAGACCAGCATTCGCGGCAAAACCTGTCTGATAGGTCAGGGAGGCGTCCGCGTGCTTGAAGCGTGCAAGTCGTTTTTCAAGGTCCACATGCAGATCCATGTTTCCGGCAATTGGTCGAACAGATCCTGAACCTACGCCGTGACTCTCTACCGCCCTAATAGTCGCTTCTTTTAACCTGGGATGATTGCTGAGGCCGAGATAATTGTTAGAGCAAAACATGAGTACCTTCTTGCCATCGACTACACACCAAGGCGTGCTTGGTCCCTGAAGAACTCGGAGTTTCCATTCAAGCTCCTTTCTAACCAGATCTTCGTACTCGTCACTCAAGAAGGATGTTGGATTTCGCATAGGGATCGCTGAGTTCAAAGAGTTCGGGGACTAAACTTTAACCGTTTCCCGTTATCTATTGGAGCCTCTTGGATAGCTTCTCAACCATGTCTCTGGTCATCGTCGCAAGATCGTAGTAGGGCTTCCAGTTCCAGTCCCTCCGCGCCTCGCTGTCATCTATGGACTGAGGCCATGAATCAGCGATGTTCTGTCTAAAATCCGGTTTGTATTCAACGGTTAGTTCTGGAATGAACCTCTTTAGTTCATTTGCAAGTTCCTCGGCTGAGAAGCTTAATCCACCCAGGTTGTAGCTGGTGCGAATCTTGATCTTTGAGGAATCTGCCTCCATCAGATCCAGTGTGCCCGCGATGCAATCGGGCATGTAGAGCATGGGCAAAATCGTATCCTTTCTGACAAAACAGGTGTAGTGTTTTTTCTTGATGGCTTCGTAGAATATCTCCACGGCATAATCTGTAGTTCCGCCCCCGGGAGGAGTTTCGCTGCTGATGATGCCGGGATATCGAATGCTCCTTACATCAAGACTGTATCTGTTGAAGTAATAATTACACAATAGTTCTCCCGTAACCTTGCTTGAGCCATAAATTGTTCTTGGAATAAGAGGAGTCAGCTGAGGCGTCATTGTGCGCGGAGCTTCAGGACCGAAGACTGCAATTGAACTCGGCCAGAACACTCTCATGCTCCGTTCTCGCGCGACCTCAAGAACGTTAAGGAGACCACCAATGTTCACCTGCCAAGCAAGCATCGGATTTCTTTCTCCCACGGCAGAAAGCAACCCGGCGAGATGGTAGATGGTGTCTATGTCGTGCTCTTCTGCGATCCTAGAAATTGCGGTTTTGTCGGAGACATCCAATGACTCAAAAGTGACGGAAGAGAGCATTATTTCGCTTGGAGCTTTGCTGTGGCTTGTTGCAACAACATTGTCCCGTCCATATTTTTTCGAGAGTTCGAATATTAGTTCGGAACCGATCTGCCCCGTTGCACCGGTCACGAGAATTCGCTTGGAGAACTTGTTCATGAAAAAATCGTTGGTGAGGAAATGAGTTTTCAGAAGTAATCAAGCTTTACCAGAAAAATTGCTACGAATCACATGTTTGATGGACTTTTGTCCTTGTGTAGAGAAATTCTGTCAAGGATTTCAGAATTCGAATGATTCATCGTTGTTAGAAAATTCCAGGGTTGCCTGTGAGGTATCCTTCGTATTGAGACTTGTGAATTTCCCAAACTGATTTCGGATTAAGTAAAATTTCTCTTTCAACGAGGGATTCTTTACATAAAGCTCCTCCAAGTCCACCTCCGTCCCTTCCAAAAGAGAGAAGGCATAGTTCAGATCATGTTCGACAATTACGATGTAAATCGGTGAAATCAACATCCCGAAAATGAAATGATTCTTCCAGGTACTAATCTGCAATCTCTCCCACACAACAAAAATCAGTCTGTCTCCTACCGCTAACGGAGGACCTACCTCGATGTCTCTCTTTTCTTGAAGGTCCATCCCATCATCTCGACCTGACTTCTTTGATTAGTCTTCGAAATGGCTTCTTTGAATACGCTCTCAAGAAACCGATTACCAAGAATAGCATCCTGACTCTCGCTTCAAACTTTATCGCCCCGTCAAGACCAACCATTTCAAAATCGGGGCGAAACGAAAACGAAACAGAGGGGACGAATTTTAGAATCCATGCGAATGACCACAGGTAGCCAGATAGGATTGCCGTATCGGCCGGATCGCCTAACCCAAACGTGAAATTCATATCCAATCTTTGAACATGTAGAGCTCTCCTAAATGATCTAACCAGGACTAAGAGCGCTGGAATAGAATCTCGGAGTGAAAAAAGAATCCGTACGATTCTGCTTATGCCAAGTTCTTTTTTCTCTGGTTCTTCTTTCTTTATTTCTTTTTTTGGCTCTTTTGGTGCCGTCGGTTTAGTTCGCCATAATGTCACACCCAGCCAAGACAGGGCGACATTGAACACTCTGGAAGATTGGGATACAGAAGCGGTCAGGATTACGTGGAATGGTATCAACAAAACAGCTAGCACAAGTAAGAGCAAAATAATTAGGACGATCGCCACAATTTCGAGAATCATGGGCGGTCGTCCTTCTCGACTTACGATCGACTACTGAGGTTTTTCCTGTGCTTTTTTCGCCTTTGCTTCGTTCATTCCCTGCATGATTGTAGTCGCAATATCTCCGATTGCCTTGCCTACACCGCTAGGTGGTGCGAGAGACTTCACTTCTACTCCGGCGGGACCAGAAGTTGACTTGTGAACTACTACGATTGCTACTGGAGAAACACCGGCCGCTCCTCCGACACCTTCACCAACACCTCCAGGGCCCGTTGCTGACTTGCTCTCTCCTTTTCCGGAACCGAAGCCCAACCCCATTTTGGTTATCGTTATGACTACATTGTCCCCGATTTCGATTGGCTCCGAGATCACGTTCTTTGTCGAAATTGCTTTCAGCAGCTCATCGACTGTTGTTCTTACATCATCTGATACGGTACTCATGATAACATCAATAGCGAAAAGTACTGCTGCCTAGATAAGCAGTAAGTACGATTCTCATATATGAGAATTGAAATTCTATATATTTCCATTATTCAAAGACACTTTCACACGCTCCAAACCAATGAATTCATTGTCATGAGCTAGTCCATGTATCTGCCTCCATTCACACTCAATGTCTCGCCCGTTATGAAGGAGGAAGGTTCGGCTGCTAGAAACAACACGGCATTTGCCACATCCGCAGTAGTCGCCAGTCGCTGGATCACGTTCAACTTTGCAAGATCTTCTTTTTTATTCTCCAGTTTCAAGTCTTTCAGCAAATTGGTATCAACGAAGGAAGGTGCGACCGCATTTGCGGTGATATTGAATGATCCAAATTCCCTCGCGACCTGCCGCGCCATGACCATCATTCCTCCCTTCGAAATGCTGTAATGGATTCCAGTTGCAACACCCCCCATCTTTCCAGACAGGCTTGAAATCATGACTATGCGACCATATCGCTGCTTAACCATCTGACCGACGACCTGCTGGGTCACTAGAAAAGTACCTTTGAGGTTGATGTTCATTACGCGGTCCCATTCTTCTTCCACAATATCTAGAAAGGAAGATGGTGTTCCGATTCCTGCATTGTTGACCAGTATGTCGATTCTGCCTAATTTTGAGACAATCGTTCCCACCATACTTTTGACCTCTTCCTTCTTCGAAATGTCACACAGGTAGGTGATGCTCTTCGGAGAGTCACGCGAAATCTCCGCCAGCGCACTGTCCAGTTGATCTTTATTGATGTCATTTAGTACGAGGACAGCTCCCTCACGTACGAAAGCTCTAGCGATCTCGAAGCCTATTCCTCTTCCAGATCCTGTCACCAGTACAACCTTGCCATCAAATCTTCGACAACCGGAATCCATTTCGACTCGCCTTGTGACAACCCTATTTTTTATTTGTATAGACATTTCACTCTTGAGTACTTGAAAATACACTTATTTGTTTGAACGCCGAAATTTGAAACCCTTTCGAGCTGACTTCGACTTTGACGCTCACAACGAGGCTGTTCGCGCAAATGGGTCACCTCCCTCGCGCTATGACACACAATGTCCTCGTCGAAAGAAGCCTCAAAGTGAAGATGCCGGACGGAGTAGAACTTCTTACTGACCATTATTACGCGAATAATGACGGAGCCAAAGATCCAATAATTCTTGTAAGATCGCCTTATGGGCGTAATTCAGTCTGGGGACTCTCATCAAGGATTGTTGCCGAGCGAGGGTACCAAGTGGTACTCCAGAGCGCGAGGGGAACCTTCGGATCAGGCGGCGAATTCGAGCCGGAGGTAAATGAAGCTCGTGATGGGATTTCGACGATGGAGTGGCTCAGAGATCAGAAATGGTTCTCGGGGAAGGTTGCCATGATGGGCCCCAGCTACCTCGGTTACGTCCAGTGGGCAATAGCGACAAGTTCTCCACCCGATTACCTCCGGACTATCGTGCCTTGGATTACAGCGTCCCAATTTCGGAGCATGGTTTATCCCGGTGAATCTCTTGCGTTGGACACATATCTCAGCTGGGCTTACCTGATCTACAATCAAGAAAGGCTGGGAGCGGTGAGGATGCGATTCTCCCAGAGACGCAGCCACAGTGTCCTAAAGCCAGCCTTTGATCATGTCCCTTTGAACGAAGCAGACGAGCTCGTCGTTGGAACCAAGCTCAAGATCTTTCAGAATATTTTGACAAACAACCTACCCGGCGCCACATACTGGAAGGATCGAGATCACAGCAAAAGGGTCAAGGATGTTGCAATTCCCGTGCATCTTGTCGGCGGTTGGTATGATATTTTTCTACCCTACCAGCTGAGCGATTATGCGTCTCTCAAAGCTTCGGGAAAGACTCCATTCCTGACGATTGGCCCTTGGACTCATGAAAGCTTGGGAGCGTTCTTTACGGGGTTGCGCGAATCGATTTCATGGTTTGATGCGTATCTGCGCGATGATAGGTCGAAGCTCCGAACAGATCCAGTGAGCATCTATCTAATGGGTGCAAATCGATGGCTAAGCCTCTCTGAATGGCCTCCTCCCGAAATGAAGATCACCCGCTGGAACCTGAATGGAAACAAATCCCTTGATCAGGAAGATCCTCCAGATGATTCTCCTCCAGATACTTACAATTATGATCCGAAGGATCCGACTCCGAGCATCGGCGGGATAGTCTTGGGCGCAGACGCGGGGCCCAGAGACAACCGAAAGCTCGAGAGACGTACGGACGTGTTAAGTTACACGAGTCTTCCGGTCGAGAAAGACTACATAGTAGCTGGACCAGTCTCGGTCGAACTTTACGTGGAATCAAGTTTAGAGTACACGGATTTCTTCGCCCGTCTTTGCGACGTCTCCCCGGACAAGAAATCCAAAAACGTCTGTGATGGATTGATCAGGCTAGGGCCTTCCGATTTTGAAAAGTATCAAGGACCAGACGGAATAGCCCATATTTCTTTTGATTTGTGGCCGACAGCTTACTGCTTTCTCAAAACCCACCGCCTTAGACTCCAGGTATCGAGCGGT
>DATNHH010000053.1:0-5836 GCA_035605055.1 Nitrososphaerales archaeon | reverse complement strand
ATAGTCTCTCAGCCGGCCTGGATGAAATCTTGAAGTTGCGCAAAGAGAAAATCGCAGTCCAGTCAAAATCAAAAGTTCTCAACATCGAATGGCTCGAAGCTCTTGAAGTACCAAATCTCTTACTCATGGCTGAACTGCTGCTCCGAGCGAGCCTAACGAGGAAGGAATCGCGTGGCTCGTTCTCGCGAACTGACTACCCAACTGTTGACGACGCTAACTGGCGTGTAAACATTGTCTTCAAGAAAAAGGGCGATTCAATCGAAATGTACACAAAGAAAGCTCCAGATATAAAAATGGTCTCTTAGAAATATCCACTGGTCATTTCATTTAGGCGTTTTGTACCCGAATTAGAAGAACCTGAAATTTGCTGCAGTTCCTGAATGCAACCAACTATGTTGATCTCTGCAGGGCAAACCGAATTACACGCGTAACACCGGGTGCAATATTCAAGATTGGATTTTACAATAGATGAAAGAAAGTTTTTGGAAGCATCCTCGCGATCCATGTGCGAAGCTAGCATTACAGAAATTGCGGGCCCGGTAAAACCAATTGATTCTTTGACATCTACCGTCGGACACGCGCCGACGCACGAAAAACAGCGGATGCAGGTGGAGGCAGACTCTGACAGTTCCTCTTCCCTTTTGCTAACTCTTCGTGATGATTTCTCGGGAAGAGTAGGAAGCAACTCTTGCATTTTTTCCTCATAGGGGCTCCAATCAACGACGAGATCTTTTGAGACTCTAAAGCCGGGTAACGGAGAAATTTTTTGTCCATCCCGTACCGGGGTATAACAAGCGAGAGAAATCTTACCGTCAATTTTCATCGCGCAGGAACCACACCGTTGTTTCTGGCACGAGTAATTGATAACAAGAGTACTATCGATTTGCCCCCTTGCATATTGCAATGCATCGAGGACCGTCATCTGTCCAGAAAGCGGGATCTTGTATTTTATGAAAGAAGGCTTGTCTTCTGTCACCGGATCGGATCTGAAGACATCTATTGTTAGAGTCTCGCTGTTCATGAGCCTAACTTCTTAACGACGGATGATTTCAACCAATAATTAAGCCATTTTAGATGACTGCAAAACAAGGAGACGTGAAAACGCCATAAATATTGTAATATTCTTCAACGCTATTTGATTTCCTGATCCCAACAAACCTTGAAATACAGAAAATCGATTGCTGAAATCGAGACTTGCTACGCCAACTCTTGTTGATCAACTTCAACACTTTTCTCTCAAAAGGCTACGTTGACATTGGCGGCATAATCATCCTCATTGGGGTAATATTTGGAATCGCGTACGGGCTTCTGAGATGGCGGAAAGCTCTCGCAGAGACGCTACCGCACATAACCAGCTACTCGCTGTCAGCTGCCTCAAAGGCAAAGATACTTGTGAACAATCTGGGAATCGATGTCTTTTACCAAAAGCCGATTGCAGATTGCAGTCGAACCAGATGGATTGCGCACCTTGCGCTGTTCTGGGGTTTCCTTGGATTGGCTGTTACAACGACTCTCGACGAAATTGTAAATCCAGCTGCTGCACCCCTTATCCTGACCAGCCCCGTAAGAATTCTGGGGAATATCAGTGGGGTTCTGTTTGTTGCTGGCGTTTCTATTTCGCTTGCCCGTCGACTGTTCGTTCCGTCAGTTCGGGAGAACTCGACCCGCGGCGATTTCGTGTTTCTTTTGCTTCTGTTTCTCACTGGAATCAGCGGTTTTATGACTGAGATCTTTTCAGACTTGAACGTAGTTTTTCCCGATAGTTTCTCGTACTGGTTTCACATAATCTTAGTGACAGCACTACTGGCGAGCGCCCCCTTCAGCAAATTTGTTCACGCCATAGGACGACCTATCCTGCTGTTAGTTAAGAGATCAGAAATCGAGAAATCAAGGCTGGCTGAAGCCGATACCAAGCATCCCGTTCAGACAACTAGTCAAAAAAAAGAAACGGATTGAATTCCTAGAATGCAAATACACCGCAAATAGTCTAAATTCTATACTTGCTGTGGGAATCCCTGATGGACGCTCTTAGAGTTGGACTGGTCGGCTTTGGAAGGTTTGGAAAAATTCATGCGAGTGCGATCGCTAAACTAGCGAATGTTAGTGTCACAAGCATCTGTGTCGGAAGCGAGGAAAGTGTGGCCGAATCCAAAAAGCAGCTGGACGTTCCGGTTTATTCCGATTACGACAACTTTCTGTCACAAGGTGGTTTCGATATTGTCGACATAGTATCGCCGAACTACCTCCATGCGAGCCAAGCGATAAGCGCGATGGAAAAAGGAATGGACGTAATTCTGGAAAAACCAATTGCGATCAACATTGAAGACGCCCTACGAATGTCCGAAGTTCAAAAGAGGACATCCGCCAAAGTTCAGGTTGTATTTGAGTACAGATACGTACCGCTCTGGAAGGCATTCAAATCTGCGCTCAGTGAAGGTCTTGTCACTGATCCTACTTTTGCAAAGATTGAATCATGGCGCGGTCCATTTCGCACCGGCTCGAGGGGATGGCGGTACGACAGGGCAAGAGTTGGACACCAGCTTCTAGAGGAAGCGATACACTACTTCGATCTCGCGCTGTGGTATTTCGGAATGCCCCAAAAGGTTTCAGGATTTACGGATTCTCCTTCGACTTGGAAGGATGGCAAGTTTTCAACAGCCGTAATCACTCTAGAATATGCAAATGGGCTCAAGGTTTTGATCGAGGACACTTTGAATGGAGTAGCAGGACAGAATGTAGTGTCGGCCAGCGGGCAGGGAGCGATGATTGGAATGATGTACTCTGGGATAGAGAGTCCAGAAGAAACCGCCTGGATCAGAATAAGGGAAAAGGACGGGGGGTACAGGGCTGAAGTGCTGAAAACAATAGACGAGGTTGACGGCATTTCTTTGCTTCTTGAGGATTTCATTTCGAGATTAAGGAAGGGAGAGGAACCTTCTGTCTCGTTATCAGATGGTTTTAAGGCACTGTCGCTCGATTTGTCGGCAATTTCGGCGGTACACTCAGACGTACCGGAAATACCAAAGACTGTCTAGGATTTATCCCAATCAATTACGACAGCCATATACTCTTCTTTGATGTTCAGCAGGCCATCATAAGATCTTTTCATCTCCTTAGGAGCCACTACATGACTCACTAGCTCCTTGACTTTCAGCTTTCGTCGCCTAACAAGATCTAGGAGGTACTCTACGTCTTGGATATATGAATGAGGTGAATTATCTCGTGGCGGCGAGATCTGGTCCCGCTCGAGCGCTCCCCTTACGGTAAGCCACCTGAGATGTATTTGTCTTAGAAGTTGCGTGACGTCGGCAGTATACGACGCGAAGGGCGTACCGAGTAAGATCAACTGACCCATCGGTCGGACCAGACCTATATTTGCCATGATTAGCTGACTCACTCCTGTTGCGTCAATCAATGTGTCAACTCCCTTTCCATCGTTAAATTCGGATGTGATGTCCTTGGGATTATTTTTGGAAGGATTGTAGATTTCGACGCAGTATCCAATGCCTTTTGCGATCAACCTCCTGAAATTTATCGGATCGAAAGCTATTACGTCTCCGCCCGCAAGACTGAATAGCTGGGATGCTATCTGTCCAATGATTCCGAGACCGATTAGGGCGATCTTATCTCCTAGTTCGATTTTACTCAATCGAATGCTACCGCTAAGCACGATTGCTGCGAAGCGGACCAGAGAAACTTCTGGCAAAAACAGATCTTCGGAAATTTTCGCATAGTGAGAGTAGCCGGTGTACAGCTTGTCGTAAGTTGAGTGGTGGGCGTGATGAAAAACAAGATCGCCAGGCTTGAGGTCGACTTCTGAGCCTGCTGCGACGACCTCACCCAGGCCGGCATAACCTGGGATGTGTGGATAATTACACCATGAATTTGGCTCGTATACCTTGGGATTAGTACCAGTGTAAATCGAAAGCTCGGTACCAGCGCTGATGGCCGTATACCTATTCTTTACGATAAATTCGGAGTTCCCAACATCAGAATCGATAGAGTACTTCTCAACTTCAAGATCAAGTGGGCTCTTAACAACGACACGGCGTCCTTCCAAGTTCAATAGAATCTGGTTGGGCTTCGTTTATCCCTAATTTATGTAATAGCTGAATCAAACGCCTTTACGAATTAGGATTAGACGAGAAATATGTTGAATTACACTGATGCAGAGAAAGAGCTCATTGCTTCTAAGGACATCTGTTACCTTTCAACCATAAGCGCTAACGGGTGGCCACACTCAGTTCCTGTTAGTTATGCCCAAATTGAAGGCGTTTTCTTCATTCCTTCTAACCCTGAATCAAAGAAAATCAAAAACATTCGAAGCAATCCTAAATCGTCAATAACGATCAATGACGAGGTTTCCGAAAGCGGAATAACGCTTGAAACTGAGGCAAATATTCTCACGAAAGAGGAAGCGACAGCCTTGAGAGATCAAATGAAAATCCTCAAGGGATGGACGAATACCGTTTCAACAAGAATAATCAAGTTGAATCCGCTTCGCAAGGCTAGCTGGTCTCTTTGACATTTGAAATCGCAAAAAACGGAATTCCCAAATGTGAAATCGTGATCGGAAAAAACAGCGAACTCCCGGAACGTTTTGCAGCTTTGGAACTTCAAAAATACTTGGAGCGGATTACGGGTGGACAATTTTCAGTTCGAGGAGCAAGAGAAAAGAGAAAATCGACCTCAAATCGGAAGTTACCCTCAATTGTAATTGGAAGCACATCAGATTCTCGATCCAGAAAGAGAAACGAGGATGACAGCTTTTCAATCACTAAAGTTCGAGAGGGGTTGGTAATTTCAGGCAATAGCCCACGAGCGACACTTTTCGGAGTCTACTGGTTGATTCAGAAGCTCGGGGTTTCCTTTCTTGTACCCGAATTCGATTATTACCAGTGTTTAGGCGGCGCTGAGTTTGTCACAGTAAATCGTAATCTCAAAGTGCCTGAGACATGCTTCGGTACTCACACACCCGCTTTCGCTTGGCGACCGAAAGACATCGGAGAGGGGGCGAGCCACACAAAATCAAACATTTTGCAATTAATAGACTGGATAGCGAAAATGAGTCACAACATACTACGGTGCCCAGCGCAGGGTCAGGGATCTCACAGTAATCCCCATCGAACGAGCTGGGATAAGTGGCGAGATCTTGTCACTCCTGAGCTGAGGAAAAGAGGAATCCTGATCCAGGTAGGCCAACACGGGTACCAGAACTACTTGCCTTCAGACGAGTACTTCCAAGATCATCCGGAATGGTTCGGCAAACTCAACGGGAAGCGCGTACCGATGAGTGGGAGCGTGTTCTGCACTTCGAACTCTTCTGCTTTGCAAGAATTCACGAAGAATGTAATCGGCTACATCAAAGCGCGTCCCGAAATTGACATTTTTGATCTGTGGCCTCCGGACTCTGTTCCATGGTGTGATTGCTCTAACTGTGTTGCGTTGGGGAGTGAGTCGGAACGACATGCGATCGTCGTTGAGGCAATTCGGAGTGCGTTAAAAAAAGAGAAATTGCGTGTCAAGTTGGGAATCCTTGCCTATGTCCACTGTACTGAGTTTCCCGAAAGGACTCCAATTTCGCCAGAAGTTCGATTAGATTTTTGTCCAATTTATCGTGATTACAAATTCGAGCTCAACGATGTTGTGAGCGACATCAACAGGGCAGAATACTGGGATAAGCTCTTGCGGTGGAGGGATGGTTGGACGGGAGAGATCGTAATCTACGAGTACTACATGAAATACCGATTTCGGAGTTTTCCAATCGTGATGCCGAGGCTTATTGCTGAAGAACACTCGACATACGAAAAGCTGGGAATCCGCGGGTTGAGTAACT
>DATNHH010000052.1:0-4564 GCA_035605055.1 Nitrososphaerales archaeon | reverse complement strand
AGCTCCTGAAAATAAGCAGCACAACTGCAATCAGAGCGAGGAATCCAGAGGCGAAGAGCTGACCGTCCCAAATTAACGTCGTCGAGTGTCCAAGTGCGCCAAGGTCGCTCAGAGGATTCGTTCTAACGCTATAGTTGGGATAGATCGATTCAGCAACGGTGTTTAGAATTATGAAAATTATTCCGCTTGAAATCATTAGAGCCCCCGCGCGTCGTGTATCCTTGATTTTTACCGATCTCAGGTCAGCCCTTGATTTCTCGGATTGACTCATCACAAAACCCTCCGAGAAAAATAGTCAATCGTCCTATTTCAGACTATTTCAAAAAATAACATAACTAATCCGTATGACATCAATGAGACCCTGCCAAGGCGGTCTTCGGCACCCCTTTGATTGAAGAGGCTAAGAGCCATCCTCAAAGATTCAGACAAACGGGCTGGAATCAAACTGAGATTAGTGAAAAAGTTTCGTATTTTCTCAAAGAGCCTTGTGAGCTAACCAAAAGATATGGTAGTCAGACGATTAAGAAGCCTGAACCACTCGGGTCCAGTTTACCCCTGCGCAATCAACTCTGAGGTGTCTACCTACTCCTCCACATGTAATGCACTTTGGAGAGTAGAGTTCCGCCTGAGATTCAAGCCGCCTTCCAATTGACCTTGTTTCTCGGTCGATAAATTCGTCAAGTTCAGTCTTGATAATCTTCACTCCTTCAAGCTTTTGCCATTCAAGAAGCAGCTTCCGCTTTCTTCTCTCCCTTTCCTCCTCAGTGATGGTTGATTGAGAGGGAAGCTTGGACTCTTTGGAACGCGATTCGGTCATTCTGCAGCTAATCTAGAACCGTAGTCGAAATTGAATATTTATCTTATGGAGGGTCTATTCGATCTAATCTTTAGGTGTGTTTCGTTTTAATTTCGGCTACCTAGCGATGAGACTCTTTTGCAGGAACCCCCTCTGAGATTACAGTGGCCTTTTTCCGACCCGTCATCATCGTAAATACCAGAGAAATCACGAGTAATACCGCAGAAATCTCGAAAGCAAAGCTCTCTCCTGAAAGGTAGGAATTTGCAAGAGTTGGCGAAAGCTTTCCAGACAGGTTTCCGATGAAAAGCTGGTAGACAACATTCGGGGGAATTACGGATGTCGCAGCGGTTAGTGATAGGGCGAAGCTTAGTATCATTCCAGTATTTCTGAATGTAATCATGATGCCCGATCCCACGCCGTATTTTGCTGGAGGAGTGGAAGACATGATTGCACTCGTGTTTGCAGGCCAGAAGAAAGCGAGACCGATTCCTGAAATTGTTTCGATAATGCCTATCTCTAGGAGCGATGTGCTCACGGTCAACCTACTGAAAAGCACCAAGGCCACGGCTGTCAGAATCAGACCACTGCTCGATATTGCCCTAAACCCGAATCTATCTGAGAGTATCCCTCCTACGGGACCGACGATCGCCGCCGCTAGCGCAAAGGGAATGATAAGATACGATGACTCTAGCGCAGACAATCCGCTGATTCCTTCAAGATAGAAAATCAAGAGAAAATTGACGCTGAAAACAGCTAGAAACTGTAGGAGGGCAGCAACTATCGAGAAAGCAAAATTTCTGTTTCGGAAAAAGTCAAAATTCAAAATTGGATCTTTGCTAAAGCGAGTTTCCCACAAAGAAAACAGTATGAAAAACACAGGAGACAGAGCGAGAGCTGCGAGCGTAATGAAGTCACTCCAGGAATACAACAATCCCCAAGATATTCCGAGCAACAAGCTAAGCAAGCCGAGAGTGAACGCAACTGCGGCCGGAACATCAAACGAACCCCTTTGCCCCAAGGGCTTGCTTCCCTTGAGTGTCTTGTAGGCCCAGGCCGTCGCAAAAATTCCTATTGGAAGATTGATCAGGAAAATTAGGCGCCATGTTGTATACGTAATAATTATCCCGCCAAGTATGATTCCGAGAACGGATCCGATTCCCCACACGATTGACATCAGTCCGAAGGCTCTTCCATTTTCATTGCGAGGGAATGCTTCCGAAAGAATAGCAAACGCATTGGCCGTCAAGAGCGAGGCGCCAGTTCCCTGGATGACCCGAAACGCTACAAGGGATAGGCCGTTGGGAGCCAATCCGCAGAGGGCCGAACCTATTGTGAAGATAACAAATCCGATATTGTACATCAGTTTCCTTCCGAACATATCAGCCAGCCGTCCGAAGCTCAGCACGAGAGCAGTGTTAACAAGGAGGTATGCCACGATCACCCAGGTCATAGTTACAAAATCTGAATGGAGGTCCTCTGCCATCGGGAATAGGGCAAGGAGGACTACCGTACTATCGACGGCAGACATCAGAGCTCCAATCGAAGTGACAGAGAGCGCCTTCCACTTGTATTCCATGAACTGTCAGGAGTCCTGAATTTTTCTTATCTTTAGAATCCCGTAATTAGGATTTATGAGAATCTCATTTGCGTTTCGTCGGAGAATTTTTCGTCTGCTTGTTCCCCTGACTTTTTTCTCTCGATCTCGCCGAGTATTTCTTCCTGTTTTGAATTTGCGCGACCTAGCTTCATCAACATTTCGAGAGAATTCAACACTGCCGATCCGTGAAAATGATTGTTGAAGTATCCGTAGACTTTTTTCACTTGTCCGGAAACTTTCTCGACCCGGTCAACCCAAGGATCAAGTTCATCTTCCGAATATTCGTAGTTGTACCAGACCCTCCTTCCTTTTCCGTGCCACCTGATGAAAGCAAAATTCGCGGTTACAGTCAGGTCGACTGGAAGCAATGGCTCGTCAACGATCGTGTTTGCGACGTTATGTTTTCTCAAGAGTGAGTACAGATTTTCAGTATCTTCCAGCCATGATAAGTTTCGGAATTCTACCGCGAACATGTGATCTTCAGGTAGGATCTCCAGAAAATTTTCCAGCAGCCCAACATCCTTGTGAGCAAAACTTGGAGGAAGCTGGATCAAAAGTGGCCCAAGCTTTTTGGAATCTTTGAGCGGTGAGAGAATTTCAAGAAACTTTTGAAGGTCGACTTCGACCCCTTCCGATAGATCGAGCTTCTTGTCGTGAGTAATCAACTTCGGAATCTTTGCCGAAAACTGAAAATCGGACGGAGTGTTTCTGGCCCAGCCGAAAGAAAGTCCCTTGTTTGGATATGCATAGAAGGTCGAATCAATTTCGGCAGTAGAAAATACCCCAGAATAATACGACAGCTTTGGGGTTTTGGAATCCGGGTAGAATATCTTCTCCCATTCCTTGTATGACCAGCCAGAGGTTCCAAGCAGAATTTTCTCAGAATTGGCCTGTTCCTCCTTTTTGTCGAAAGATTGACTATCCATTGCCAGAGGTCACTTTTCTCTCGAAAGTTGCAAATGATTCGATCCCTATGTAGAAAGACTATGGTGATCTCAAAAAAATGTCAATCCACTCATTTTTCCAATCTTCCTGTACTGACCTGAGACGATTTATCATATCTCTGATAATCCCAAATTATAGAAGAATCTTCTATAACGGAAGTTGCACTACGTTTCATAAATTAATACTAGCTAGAGCACTATATAGAATCTGGATTATCGATAGTAAAGATATTAATCGGTTTTAGACCATTTGCTATCGGCCATACGAATATGGCCCTTGTCCTAAATCGGTGCGTCCGGTGCCGCAGGGAAATCTCCCACCAAGAAGTCGGGTATTTTAGCTTGAACGAGAGGACTGATCGTTTCGACCTCCAGTGCAGAGTATGTTACGAGTTCGAAAAACTGGGACAGAGCGAAATCGTCTAACACCCATTTCGCATTAGAATTTCGATTCTCTAACGTAATTCTAACTAAAAACAGATTACCACTCTAAAATAAGAGGGGAGTCCCTCTAACTAGTAGAGGGCCGCGAAGTACTGAGGCATTCCGCCACCGGTCGTGTAAATCGCCGGGTTGAAGTAGAACCCATTGATGTTCGATGTCATCACCGTGACGATTGCTGGATAGAATGTCCAGATGTCCATGACTTCTTGGTTAGCAAGAACTGACATTGCGTTGGCTGCCTGAGCTACTTCGGTTGCGTTACCAGTCGCTGTCCCCGCCTCTGCCTGGTTCCAGTAGGTCTGCATCTGAGTCAAGTTCCATCCGCCCGGCGCGGTGTAGATTCCTCCTGGTGAAAGGATTGGACCTAGAAAGTCGGTTGCCCATGGATAGTCATCGTACCATCCGAACGGTGCTTCAGCCCAAGAGTAGACTTGTCCGGAGAAAGCTTCAGTAGTCATCTGCCCTAACGGAACTGGAAGGACGGTAACTGTGAGGCCCATGTTGTAGGTTGAGCTTATGTTGTTTATTGCTGCCGCTAGAGATGTGTAAATCGCCGAATCAACCGTGTCTCCAGTTGCGTAAACCAAACTAACAGTCTGACCTACAGGGTTCTTGCAAGTCCCTCCATTTGCCTGAAGAGCGGCCGCAGAACATCCGAAGGCATTGTTGAACACACTCGAGGGAGCAACTGTCCCGTTGTAGAAAGTAAAGTGGGTGAGAGGACTCTCCATTGCGCTAACGAGCAGGTTTTGAGCAGCTGTCAGATTGAAGCTGTATCTC
>DATNHH010000051.1:0-3907 GCA_035605055.1 Nitrososphaerales archaeon | reverse complement strand
TGGGTAGAGACTTTAGTTCTCTTTTTGGACGATACGTTTCGGACTACCAATTCAGATCTATGATGGGTTGTCAAATGAATTATTTATCACAGGTAGACGATTCTCATCTTTGATAAGAGGAACTTTAGGAAGCGCAGGGTTTTGGCTGCTATTTCTGGGTCTCCCGAGGGCTTTGGTCATTCTCAAGACTGAAGATCGTCTTAACGATTAATACTGCTGCTCGACATCCTTCCCAGTCGTAGGGACGAAGATCAATTGCAATCTATGAAATATTGCAACAATTGCGGCAAAGAGATTCCGCAGGGTGCTGTTTACTGTCCTGAGTGTGGGTGCAGTGTAGCTTCAACGACCCAGACACGCTGGAATTGGAACTCGGATCATAATCGACACAGAAGGGAGAATGATTGGTGGGGGCTGGTTACTGCAATAGGATTCTTCGTCATAATCGGACTCACGATTGCCGCCTACCCTGATGTTTTCTCAAGGGTCATAAGATACCTCGAAAGCTTTGGGACTTATGGACATCCAGTCCTGCCGCCCTACTACCTTGGGCAGGTCATAATTTATCTGCTCAATCTCTCCGGAATATGGGGTATCATTGCGGCTGCCCTAAGATTCGTCTTGATTGGCTCGGCTTCCAGGGCTGCGCGGGACGGGGTTGGAGCAATTTTCTCGCTCTACACCGCGAGCATCCTTACGCGTTTCTACGAGGGATTCTTCAACGGATGGGGCCTTTTGGGAATGTGGATCGTCGGTATGGTTATTCTGATTATTGCGGACGTGTTGATAACATTCTTTGTTCCACGAAGAATAGCCTTGTATAACAGAATCTAGCTAAGACAAACTCGGGAAGTTTGAGTCGAATCCCCGCTTCATTCTGACCCGTTTGTTGCAGAATGGGTTCTTACAAACGTCTAGGCGGCGGGTAGATTACCGGCTTCTAGGAACTTTGCTGCCTGCTCTTTGAGTTTCCGAATTGCTTGATCCTTCTCTGGATGCGAAACCAGTGCGATCTTTGCCACGTCCCAGAAATCTCTGGCCGACACGATCTTCAGTCCCTGTTTTTCGAAGAACGCTTTGTCTTCGCTGCTCACCCCGGAAAAGTTTGCCTCGGGTATGATAATCGTGTCAACTCCGTCGGTGTTTAATGCTGCGACGAACTTGCCCATCCCCTTAAAGTCAAGTCCCCCGACCTGAACGAGCTCGCCTTTTGGAGTTACTCCTCCGGTAATGACTACGTTAGGAAGTACTTCTTCCTTTGCAGCTACGGAATATTGCGCAAGTGTGATTGCGGCTCCGGCGCTCGGCCCCTGAATCACCTGTGTATCGAGACCCTTTGCAAAGGTGATAAAGTCAAGGAAGAACTCGTGGTTTCTCATCGACCAGTCGCACTCTTCGTTCAAGAATACTCTGGCGTGCTCTGCGCTTGCCCGGACTGATTTTGCAATTTCGCTTCCGATGACAAGAGATCTACCCCTTTTACCATAGGGGTTGCACACACATTCAATTACTGCGACGGTTCCCTCTGAAGCCATTCCGCCGCTCCCGCTGCTCGCGAGAGCCGCCAGGCCGTAGACCTTGCCTACGGTCGGAACGGGATTTGGACCCCGTAGAGCAGATGCGATCTTTTGGATTTCCTCGACCGATTCGTCTCTGATGGAGGCGACCGCTGCCTGAAAGTGCGATATTGTGAGTTTGTACGATTCAGGTGTGATGTTTTTCAGATTGTCGAAGTTCTGAGGTACAAGCGGCGATTGGGCTGCGAATCCGAGGTTCGCCCTTACCCTCGTTAAATCATCTTCGTAGATCTTCTTCAGCTTGTTAAGCTGAGTTCCATCATCTGACGGAACGTGCGAAATCTTGTAAGCTGCGTTGAGCTCCTTCAGTCGAAGCTCGATCGCGTCACTAATCACCCGTTCGATCTTTGCTGGAGTGAACGTCCGCTTTCCAAATAGCTCGAGTATTTTTTCCTCGGTAACAGATGCATCGATGAACGATCTGCACTTGTTCAGGTGCACTTTGATTATCTCAAGCCTTTCCGTGTCATTTCGTGGAGGTGGTACTTCTATGATCCTATCAAATCTGCCCGCGCGTAGGAATGCCTCATCCACTAGCTGCAGTTTGTTTGTGGTCCCAATGACAACAACGCCTTCCAGCGGCTTCAATCCACCCATCTCGGAAAGGAGCGTTGTGACTGCGCCGAGGCTTCCGCCCAATTCCCTTTTCAGAGTTAGGGCATCAAGCTCGTCGATGATTATGATCGACGGCGCGTTCTTTCTTGCTTCATCGAAGATGTCTATGATAATTTTCTCTGTCTGTCCGTGGTACGGCTTTACTATCTGCGCCCCACGGATCATATACATAGTCGCTTGGAGCTCGCCTCCAATTGCCTGAGCGAGCCAAGTCTTACCAGTTCCTGGATGTCCGTGGAGTAGAACTCCTCTAATCGGAGTTGCACCAGCACGCCTGGACATCTCCGGGTTTAATGAAACTTCAATATCTTTCAGAAGATTTTCCTTGATTCCAGATAGTCCGCCGACGTCGTCCAAGGTAATCTTCGGTTTGATGCGCGTAACAATGTGGCGCATTTCATCGCTCCGCTTGTCTTCGTTGTATTCTTTGAGACGGCTTATCTCCCTGAAATCATCTAGCGAAATGCTTAGTTGAGGACTTTCATCCTTGCCGAGGGCGCTTGAAAGTTTCTTCAGGTATGAAGACCTGACGTGCTTTGTCTTGTTCTCCATAACGATCTGGAAGGCGTTTGCAATGTCTGCAGGAGTTACGGTGCCGTGTCCTAATGCACGTACCTTCGCTTCGATAGTTTGCAGTACGCTGTTAGCGTCGAGGTTCACATGATACTTTTCAAGGTTCATTTTCGTGATCTCGACGAGCATGGGCCGATCAATTTCGGAATCGAGATCTATAGTCCCGGAACTGCCGCGGCGCCTTACAGCTTCAATAACCGAACCGAACTCGTTTGTGGCAAGTATCAATATGCACCTTCGATCCTGGTAGACCATTTCGTTGATCTTCTCCAGCAAGGTAGTTTGGACGCCCCTGAATGCTTGAACCCCGCTGTCGGGAGCTCCAGATGAATCGCCCTGCTCCCTTGCGAGCGTCTGGGCTTCGTCTATGAACAATATAGTGGGACGCTTGAAAGCCTCGTCAAAAACCTGCGCAATTTTTTTCTCAGACTCCCCAAGCCACTTGTCAAAGATCTTGTGCGGCGAGACGAGCTGTGCATAGACCGGAACTTGCTTTTCTGCTCCCTTGTTGTACGCCTCGACCATCACCGAGTGTATCAGCGAAGTTTTTCCCGTGCCAGATGATCCTTTGACGATGAATACCTGCGGCGGCGCCGTAGGACAGATGCTCCTGAAGCTCTCGTCTCTGACTACCCAGTACTGGGCTGCTGAGAGAATTTCGTCTTTAACTTCGTTGTAACCAACATTATTTTCGCAGAGTTTGGAAAACGGTGCAACGGTTGCGTGAGCATCCAGCATCTGCTGTCGGAGCATCTTCCTCGAAAGTTTCTTTTTGGACCTCATAGATTCAAGGTACCACTTACGGTACTCCGAGTCTGACGCCATCAGTAGCGGATGGTACGCGGTCCTCAGTATCTTGGAATTCTTCCACCAGCTGTCGTCTTCTGAATCTCTCGAAGGTATTACACTCATTCCAAATTCACCAAATGCTACGGCTTTTGTCTCCTTGATCTGAACCCAAAGTAGGATTTGATGACAGCAAATCCTGCAAAATATGAGATGATCACTGCGCCTACGAATAAGATTCCAACTTCAATCATGGCGATTATCGACAGAAAGAAGAGTCCTCCGTAAACCAGTTTCCGGCTGAATTTCATGCCAGCAATCAGAAGGGTGACCGAGAATATCGCAAAAATTACAAG
>DATNHH010000050.1:0-4927 GCA_035605055.1 Nitrososphaerales archaeon | reverse complement strand
CCTGCTTTAACGACTGCGCGTGCACAGATCAACGCCCCGTCTTCAACCTTGACACCGATCATTTTGTCTGAAAGTGGGTACGGATCGTTCGTGAGAACTGCTCCAGGACCAATGAACACATTGTTACCAATTCTTGAAAGTGGAGCAATATATGCGAGACCCTCGATCTTGCAATTCTTTCCAATCACAACATTGTAATCGATATGAGCAAGAGATCCAATTTTCGTATTGTCGCCGATTGTAGTACCACCGCCGACATAGGCAAAATTCCAAACTCTGACGTTATCTCCTAGCTTTGCTTTGGGAGAGATCAGATTCGGGACTTTTGGAGAATTCTTCCTGCGAGAAGATGACCTTACTTTGACGCTCTTGGTTTTCAAGAATGAACACTTGAAAAAGTGCTACTGCAAGTGGACGGGTTTCCCTTGCCTCACAATCTTCTCGGGAAGCTTGTCCCTGAATTTTGTGAGAAAGTCGATGTCTTCGCTCTTATTCCTGAGATCGTCCGGCAGCATGACAGGAATTTCATCAGTGATCGGATAGAACCTAGTGCATTCTGTGCAGAACAACGCACCATCGACGATCGTATCGTCCTCCGAATTTATCTCAAATAGTTCCAATGGATAGTGTTTGTCAAGAGGGCAAGCAAGTATATCCAATAATTTTCGTTTCATTAGGGGCAATTAGCTCCTTTGTATTTCATTTCGTTTTCTTCGTCGGTTATTTAATTTGTTGGAGCTTCAGCTGGGTTTTCGAAAAGCCTGATCTTTCTAATCGTTTCGGAGTCCAGCTTGATATTGAAAGCCTTTGGAGGTTTTTCTGAAAAGCCTTTGATCGGTGGGCAAACGACGGAAAGGTCTAGTTTAACACCAACTTTTGCTAGGTGGTCGAGAAACTTTCCGTAAGTTTCAATGTCTCTCCACTGCAAACCCCTTTCCGTGCATAGGGCCATCCACACTTCCAGAGTATTGTTGTAGAGAAGAGATTGCCGGAGCTCGTCCACATTCTTCGCGCGTGGCAAGGGTAAAACAAGCTAAACATAGCAACCGAAAAGAAAAACGTTGCCGTCCGAAAGAAAAAGGCTGCCCTGGTTGGCAATGGCCAATCAGGGCTAGTTCGTCTAGCGAGTCAGTAGAGGCATCTTTTGGAACTTGGAATCAGTTCCGTTTACGATGCCGATTTCGATAGGAGCGTCTTCGCTTGTTGCCGTCTTGATTGCATCTTGAGCCAAGACGATGAGCTGATCCTTTGACAGATTTGGATCGTACTTTCTCTGGATGTATTCGATCGCCTGCTCCGATTTGTAGCCGATCGCGAAAGCTGATCCTCGGAAGAAAGTTCCGCTCGGATCCACTTGGTATAGCTGGACACCTGTTGGGTCTCTCCCTGCCATTATCACTGAGGCTCCGAGAGGTCTGACCGCGTAGATGGTGTATTGGTGGAGATACGAGCTGAGAGTCTCCGCGGCCGTCTTGATGTCAATCGGTGAACCGAAGGTCAGGTTGTGCTTCTGTGCTTCGACGCGCAGTTCCTGGATAAGTTTTAGGACATCGCCAATGTATCCGGCGCCGGTTGCTCCGATGTGGTCGTCAACGAGAAATACTTTCTCTGACGGATCAATAAGTGGTCTAGTAGGCTTCAGTTGACTTGCGAGAATTGCAACGTCTCTTGTCTTTATTCCAAGAGTCGTCGAACCACGGTTTACCGCTTCAAGGGCAAAGTCTACTTGAACAAGGCTCCCTTCAGGGCCGTAGAAGTAAGGCATCCTTCCGCCCGATTGTTGCTGTTGAGATTCCATTTTCTATTCAACCTCTTTCTAGTTCACACTAATGGTTGGAGCAACGAGAAGAGGTATGGCGAGCACATCAATGCCGTTCCCTGATCCGGGATCTCTTTCCATAGCCGCTTTGACAGCTGAGGTTCCAATCTTCTTTCCTTCTTCCATAGTCAAGTCTTTGTGGTAGCTGCTTTCCAGAACGCCGTACGCGATCGGACTTCCAGAACCAGTCGAGACGTACTCCTCAGGTGATACGGCACCGCTCATGTCCGAGATGAACACGTGAGGTCCGGTCTGGTCTACTCCGGCAACGATGAACTCCGCAAAGTAAGGCTGGTAACTCTTCATGCCGTTGTACGCGATATTCGCGATCAGCTTGGAAGTCTCCTTTACCGTTAAAGGAAATCCTCTCTGGAGTGTAACCAGTTTTCTTTCTGCTCTGACTGCATTGACAAGGTACTCCGCGTCAGAAACCTGACCGGCGATCGCAACCGCGATCGTTTCATCAACTGGGAGTATCTTTTGCGTTTCCTTGGACCCGATGAAGAAGCCCTTGGAAGCTCTCTTGTCCGAAGACAAAACAACTCCGTCTTTACAATTTATTCCTACAATAGTAGTCATGTTTTGAATATCCTTCTTCGTTAAGGATGTTATTGGAAGTAAACGATAGTTATTGACTAACTGAGGAGTCAGCAAGTCACAGGCTAGCCGGCTCTTGCATTAATGTTCGAACCGGACGAACGAGAAGATCCTTTCAACGCTTTCGAAACATGATCGAAAAGTTCGAAAGCGGTTCGAGCCGCATCAGAAACAGAATTTGATCCCAGAGGAAAAGTTTCGATTGTAAGAACATCTTCCTTAATCCTCACCGAGATTTTCAATCCAGAATCATTGGTCATCCAGCTTAACGTCGCAGACTCTGGAGTCTGAGTCGATCCAAGCCATCGCAAGTTTCCGAACCACTTGTAGCTTAGTGAATTAACGAGCTCTGAAACATTGACGTCTAAAGGAAGCCTGGCCCGAAGCAACGAGACCGAATATGGATCGCCCATTTCCGCCTTGGGAGATAATCCTGGCTTTGTGTCACCGATAGTGGATATTCCTTTAGGACTAATCCTATAGGCGTGATCAAGCCGTTCAACAAATCCGTCGCGCTGCAATCTGTGAAGAGCACGCGACAATGTCTCTTGATGCAGGCCGAGTTTTCTCTTTATTCCCTGGAACGAAAGTTCCCTTGCATCCTCGTCTTCACCGATTGCCTTTAGAATTACTAGGTCGTTATCGCTTGGTCGCTCGAGTTCATCAAGGCCTCTGGCGACCTCAGAATCCTGATAGCCCTCGATGAACGACATAAAGTTAGACTAAGCTAGATGTTAGGGATTAATCCCAAATATATACTTTGAGGATTGACGTTGAGACCGGCTATAGTTTCAGGAAAATCGGCATTCCGCTCGAACTACTCGCAAGCGCTGCCTCTGCGATCGTCGTGTTGTTTAGGCCATCCTTCGGTTTGACGAGCGGTGCTTTGCCGTTCCGGAGGCACTCGAGAAAAGCCTCCATCTCCGCAACGAGAGGTTCCCTGACGTCGCGTCTCGGAATTGTAGTACCCTTCGCATCATCGAATCGTATCTCTTGCGTGATAAAGTCCAGAGAAATCACTCCCAGGGTACACACAATTGTCAACTGCCTTAACCTTTTAGGTGTCACCCAGTTGGAGACGATAAACGCCGTCTTTTTTTCGTTGAAACCAAGAGTGACTGCCGCGAAATCTTCCCTGCTTTCTGAAAGTACGTTTCCTACTCTTGCAAAAACTACTTTCGGTTCCTCATCAAAAAGCCACCTGGCAGTGTCTATGTCGTGAACGGTAGTGTCTGCAACGATACCAACGTCCGTTATTCTACCGACCCACTTGTTTTCCCTGTGGAATTCCAGTAGAAGAGGCTCGCCTAACATTTTTTCTTTGATTGCTTTCTTCGCATCAACCACTGCCGGATTGAAGCGCTCGATAAATCCGACTGTCAGAAATACGCCAGAATCCTTCGCGATCTCGACCAGTTTCTGCCCATCGAATGCTTTGGCGGTCATTGGTTTCTCAACAAAGGTATTGATCTTTTTTCCTAGCGTCTTTGAAGCCACAGCAAAATGAGAAGATGTCGGCGTGCAAATCGTTACCGCATCGAGCTTCTCTGTTGCAAGCATCTTGTCAAGATCCGTATACGCCCTGCAACCATATTTTGAAGACCATTGATTTGCCCTCTCCGGATCGATGTCGCAGAGAGATGCAAGAACTCCGAATTCACTGAACACTCTTAGGTGATTTTTTCCCCATCCGCCCGTCCCGATTACCCCGACGCTTAACTTGTTCATTTTTCTAAACTACCTTTACGAAACAAACTCAACCGGTAGATTTGCCCGAATCGAGTGAGATTTTGTCATCTCGACTTGTTCCTCATATGATTGCATTAATTTCAGTTCTGCACTTCCTGAAAGAAAAACCATCAGGTTCGTCTTGTCCAGCCCCATCGGAAAGTTAAACCCTTCCTTCATTACATTCAAGTAATCAATGTCAGAGAAATAATCTCGCAACCTTTCAAGAAGATCAGCCGCAAGACTTAATCTATCGCCGCGCATTTCGAGGACGTCGGTGTCGGTGAACAAGATAATTTTGAGTCGCGCGGCTTTCAGTTCCTTCAGCCGCACGAACTCGCGAACTCGCTCTACAAGAAATCTACCGTAGCTTTCAACGCTTTTGTTTGCGCCCGAAGCGAGGTATAGAATAGGATCACCTGTTTCAAGCGAATCCAAAACGAGATTAAGATCGTAGAGATTGGAGCTCAGATCTTCTGCAAACACTTGCTTGTACTCCCTTGGACTATCAGAACCTGATTGGGTCAAGCGCCGAGCGGTCTCGAAAGCTGAAGCCAAGGTTGAATATTTTGCGACAACTTTCTGAGCATGGACAAGTTCGGATTTCTGAAGACTCATTACCTCCGTTGCAAGCCCCGCTGCTTCGATGACGGTCGGACGCGGTGCCACCTTCCCATCGCAGCCAAAAACGCTCGGTCTCCCTTCCTCAAGTGGGGAGTAGACAAACCAGAACTCCTTATCGTTCACGAGGCCAGAAGAGTGCTCAATTCGATCGATAATCTC
>DATNHH010000049.1:0-4462 GCA_035605055.1 Nitrososphaerales archaeon | reverse complement strand
TCCCAGGGCCATGCCCTCCTTGTACAGAAATACATCCGCCGCACTCTGGAATTCGTCTTTGAGCTTTCGCATCATATCGCGTAGAAATTCCGCTCTGATCATCACATCCCTTGTTCCATTAATTCTCGCAAGTGGAAAAGTAAGGTTGTCAATCAAGAATCCGTTTTTGCTCTGACTTATCTTGACTGAGATCGTTGTACAGGAGGAGCGAGCAATAGATTCGAGCTTTTGAACAGTCAGTATGTTGTCTTTGTGTTGCACGAATCCGATCCAGACGCCGAACTCGCCTTTGTCATAATCTACGGAGTTTACTATGTTGATTTCTTCCCTTGCCAGAGCGATCAGGAGACTAGCGAGAGAACCCGGACCACTTTTCAGTTTCACGACAATCTCGAAAGTCTTTCTTTCTTGATCGAAGTAAAACATAGGAATAGTTTTTTGGAAGTTCTCGTCACTCATAATCGTTCAAAGTCTTTGAAATACTAATGTGGCGTGTCGTCCTACCGTATTAATGTGTATCAATTTCCGTGTAGCATTGAAGGCCTGTCTCAGAGAATTCAGACAATGTCCACAAGCTGGGAATTTGGAAACTAGATTTTAGTTAACCGAAAGGACTGTAAGCTCCGACTTATTTCTTAATGGACTAGTTTAGGCGGAGCGATATACTTGCCCCCTACTTCATTGTACGAGGCTTGTGAACAAAGGGATCGAGAATAACCCGAAGATCTTTGTTTACCTTCCGCGATTGTTTTGACAGCTCGGCTCTTTTTGCTGGAGCCAACTTGTTCCAGTATCTGGCAATATCGTCTTCAACGTCGAATACATAGTACTCTCCCTGCTTGAATGGAGTTTCGCGACCTTTCTCCACAATCGGTGGAGCCCCATCGTCAACTACTCTGATTGATGCCAATTTCGTCCATTCCGGGCTTCCTAATCGGATTTTTAAGCTGATCTTGCTTAAGACCAATGCAAGGGTTAGTCTCTGCCTTCGAGTCCCTTGGTTTTGGAGTTGCTTCATAGGGAAAGGCGCAACGTGTGCTGACACATATTCGTCAATGTGGTGCCTGAACATCAATAATACATGATATTCGATCGGATGAGAGAGAATGCTTCGCCGAAGAATGTGATACCCTCATCTCATTCGAATGCCATCTGCTCATTAATAATCGATGGCAACCCGGATCATTCAATCGTCCGTCTCTGGTCTGGCAGACAAAGTTTAGTCTAGGAAAGATATTGAACCAAATTCGTACGTTGAAGCACTTTAACTTCGCGATCGCTGAAACCTCAGAATTATGATTTCATCGATAACACAGAACAAAGAGACTGTCAGGAGATACCTCGAATTATTTGGGAAGATTGGTTCTTGGTTGTAAGAGATTTCCACTTAGGGCGCTTAATTTTTAGACACTTTTGGCTTCAGCAGTTGGGGCGGAATCTTTATCTCTATACTCTTTTCCCATTCGCCAGATGTCATGATGCGACTTGAAACCGAAGACAGCAAGACCCACTCCAATCGCATCGACTCCTATTCCTAGCTGGAATAGATATCCTCCAGCAGACTGATAGTTGGATAGTGATATGATAAGTTCACCTACAACCAGGATCACAATACCCTGAGAAAGAAGTTTCCAGCCTCGCTCAAGCATCCCTTTTTTGAAAGAGGTCAAAATTCTGAGCGCATAGAAAAGAAGAGCTATCAACATCACGGACATGACCCCTTCCAGCAAGAAAGTGACGAAATTCGAAGCTTCTGGGATCATAGTAGCCTGACCTGTCTTTTGCTTACCTAGAATAATAGCATACTAGTTTCACGAAATGTACTAATTACGCTGTATAGTTCAGGGAAATTGTATTTCCGGTACAGATCCAAAGAGAGAACAAACTTTGACTTAGACTTTCAACATTCCTATGTATTTTTTGGAATTCGCTCGACGGTCAATCGGCAAGTCGGAGAATTATTCCCGTCATTAGCATAACCATATTCGCAATTGCCCACATACCCATCGTGAATTCGAACGTAATCAGAAGAGGCGCGACTTCGAGGTAGTCATATAGAAACAAAATACCGAAGGTTAACTGGGCTATGACCGACATGCTCAAGATAGTAAAAACTCCCACGGTGGCCTTGAAGTGCATGCCTTAGTCCCTCGAAACCTACATGTTTGATCCTTCTTAAGTGCAAATATGCCGAAATATGCAAATCAATTTAGGTTTCTGTAACTTCTATCGTACTTCGGAATGTCTTCGAGTCTAAATTCGTGACCGTTTTCGTGTATCCTATGTCAGACTTTTTTGAGAAGCTCTTAGACTGCTTAGGATTTTCAAATTTTGGATGGTGATTTTGCTGGTTAGAGCCTTGTTTTTTCAGTTCGGAAGTTTAGCGAGATAAGTCTTTGTTCAGATTTGCCAAATTGATGGATGTCAGAGAGTCAGATGGAGCGAAATGTTGTCACCGCGCGAGTGCCAAGCACCGAAGTATACCGCAAGTACAGTTCTACTAGAAAGCGAGTCATTTACTCTCTAGTCTTTCATCTTCGCTTTATTCTGAAATGGGTTCTTACATTACTGATTACCGATACTGATTTCAAAGCCATTTGTTATTTCTACTCCCTTCTATGGTTCCTTATAGTAGCTGATATTTGTGGAGACTAACTTTCAAGCGCGTGCTGTGGTATTTGATCTGTTTAGCGCAGTAGTAGATCCCGGTGATTTCCGTCCCAAAGATTTCAACGTTATTTCAAAAATCGCCGAGGTGTTTAATCTAGACTCAGCTGCATTCACTAAATACTGGGATGAATCAGCTCACATTAGGAATACGAGCAAATCGAGAAAACCGCTTAATCTTATCGAAGACTATTTGGCGAGAAACAACTCCAGACTTCCATCAAAGGGTGACATGTTGATCGCTGACACTCTGCTTGGCAGATACTTCGATTTGGCATTGCAAAATCCAAAGTCAGAGGTCGTTTTCGCACTTCACAATCTGAAGTATCAAGGTCTGAAACTGGGCGCACTTTCGAACACGAACTCGAGGGAGATCTCGACTTGGTTCCGCTCGCCCCTTTCGGGAGTATTCGAAACGACATCCTTTTCATGTAACATCGGATTGGAGACTCCGTCTAAGGAAGCATTCAATCATATTCTGAGTAGGCTAGGCGTGAGTGCAAGCTCCACTGTCTATGTCGGCGGCGGAGAGGAAAGCATGTTGAAGGGAGCTAAAGATACGGGATTCGGGATGGTAATTTTCATGGAAGGATTCGTAGCAAAGCATCATATGAGATCTGATCAAGAAATCGCAAAATCCGAAGCGATCGCTGATGCCACGATACAGAGGATTTCAGAACTCGAGGAGCTACTAAGACCGCAGACTCAGCTTATCTCGAAATAGCGAGTTTTACTTTTCGGCTAAATGTAACTCTGGGCTTGTCCCAATTCAGCGATTAAAGAAAGCATATCATACGTTGAGTTCTCAGATTAAGCACGATGATAGCCGGGTTAGAATCTACCAGACAGGTGGAAAAAGAGAATGGCCAGGGAATCATATACTCTGGTTGATCACAAAATTTGGTAGCCCGGCTCAGATTCGAACTGAGGTCACCGGCTCCAAAGGCCAGTAATCAAGGTCGTTGACTCGGTCAACACTTGCTTGACCGTTTTGCGCTCTAATTTGGAGCCCTACACCACCGGGCTAAAGTTCCCAGGTTTTCAGATTCACAGTATAAAGTGCGCCAATTAAGATTTCGGCGTCGAGAGAATAACTATTTCTAAACAATCATGACCCGTTTGGTCAGTCAGGTCATATGGCAGAAAGCTCTTCCGAGCTCAAACCAAAAGAGTCGACGGTTATTTTTGGTCTAAGCTCAGAGGGTTTTCAGATCGGATCAAAGCTTGCCGCAAAGGGATATCAGGTCACTTTGATAGACGAACTTCTTGGAACCGCCATGGAGCTAAGGCCCGAGGTTGCAGGAGATTATAGGGATCTAAGGTCTTTACTTTCGGACGAGCTGCTGATGGAAATCAGATCGAAAAAGGAATCTATCTCAAACGCCAAAGTCCTTTTTTTCGCCCCGAAACTTCGAAGAAAAGACGAAGAACTTCTCGCTGAAGTAAAGTCGAGGGTATCGGATGCGGCGAAAACTATGAGCGCCGAAACAGTATTCGTCTTTTGTCTCCCGATCGGGATCGGCGGAACGAAGGAGATTATCGATCGAATTGAGCACTCTTCTGGCCTCGTGAACGGGAAGGAGTTCTGGTTTGTCTACTCCCCACTTGAGGAAGGCAGACCAAGCGTTTTTGGCTGCGATGGAAAAGTCGCACCGCGTCCGACCGTCATCGAGGCGGCGGGGCTTGCAACCGAGGTAATGAGTCTTCAGAAGTCCGAACTTGTCCACGCTCAGAAGGTTGTAGCGAAATATTCAACCTTGGCTTCAGCTTTCGAGACCGCTCGGCGCTTGACCCA
>DATNHH010000048.1:0-10914 GCA_035605055.1 Nitrososphaerales archaeon | reverse complement strand
AGAAAGGAATTAGGGACAAAATCAAATTCGAGTTCTTCACGCCAGAAAGCATCCCTGTTCCCGCCGTTGGTCCAGACATTGGCAACAAGGTCCTTGAGTTTCTCAAATCGAGGGGAATAAACTATCACCCAAAGCTGAAAGTTAGCGAAATCAGGTCTAACGAGTTGAGCTTCGAAAGCGGGGAGAAACTATCATACGACTTGCTATTCTGCGTTCCTCCACACGCAGCACCAAGACCCGTCGTCGAGGCAGGTCTAACAGACGAGACTGGATGGATTCCAGTAAATACCAGGACGCTTGAAACAAAGCACTCCGGGATCTATGCGATAGGAGACATCGCATCAATACAGACTCCAAAGGGATACACGCCCTTCCTTCCAAAAGCTGGCGTATTTGCGCACGGTCAAGCTGAAGTAGTAGCAAACAACCTCGCGGCTGAAATTACAGGAAAAGGCAGGACAAAGGACTGGGGCGGAGAAGGAAGCTGCTTCCTTGAGGTGGGAAAGGGACAAAGTGCGTTTGTAAAAGGAGCCTTCCTAGCTGAACCAAAGCCTGTCATCGAGTTCCACATGCCGGGGAAAGTCTGGCACATGGAGAAGGTTGCGTTTGAAAAGTACTGGATGCACCACTGGTTCTGACTTGATCTTGAGCTATGTCTGACAGTCGTGAAAACAAATCATGGAAAATGATGAGGCGCAGAAGAAGACGAAGAAACTACTAGGAATCATGCTGTTCACAACTCCGTACAGTTCTGAGAACACAGATACGGTAATGAAGATAGCTAGGTCTGCCCTAAATAAAGGTCATGATGTTACGATATTTGCATACGGCGACAGCGTTCATGGTTTTACAAAGGGGCAGAAAGCTACTGGAATGCCAAACGCGGCAACACAGTTTCAACTTCTGATTGACAACGGACTGAAGGTCGAGCTCTGCGGAACGTGCCTTAATTTCAGAGGGATAGGAAACGAGCTGATCATCAAAGGTGCGGAGCCGAGTAGTATGCGAAACCTGTGCAAGCTGATTGACGACTGCGACAGATTCCTCACATTCACTTGAGGTTATCATAGAAGGCATAGTCTTGCAATGAAATCACTTGCAATCATCATTTCCAAACCCCCGTTTGGAATGATCCACGCTGCTGAAGCAATCAGGCTAGCAAACGGAGCCGTGACATACGGGCATGATGTTTCAATAATCCTCGTCAATGATGGAATCTTAGTTGCAAAGAGGGGACAGAAGGCAGAGGACAGCGGCTGGACTTCTCTTTCGCCTCTCGTGGAAAAATTAGCAACGTCGTCCAAAAGAGCAGGAGTGCTCGCTGACATTGAGAGTGCAAGACAGATTGGACTTGGACAAGGTGATTTTGTGGAGGGAGTAAGGCTGGTCCAAAGCAATGTTATCTCCTCAACAGTGATCGCTAGTGACAGGACGGTAATATTCTGATTAATCAAGGTGAACATAGATTGAAGAAAGCGCTTCTGTTTTCCACTTCGAGAAGTTCCTCAAGTAATGCGGTCGGTCTCAGGCTTCTTCATGAATTATCCAATGGGTCTGGAGACGGGGAAGATCTAATCGTTGTCTTGATGCAAGATGCAGTTCTTCTGGCTTTGAAGGATTTTTACGGCTCTGATTTTCCAAAGGTCTCTGAAGCATATGTGTTGGACGAGCATCTAGCAAAGAGAGGCATTACGCCGCAATCTTTGAAATCACCTTTCAAGCCCATAGGTTATGACGAAATAGTCGAGTTAGTAATGAAGGACGAAACACATGTCATAGGTTCGTTCTGACTGGAAAGAGTTCCAGTCTCGAAGGCATATGATGATGCAAAAAGCATGGTGCAATCGAAAAGCCGCTGCATGGAAATAGAGCTTCTTTACTTCGAAAGCTGTCCAACATACAGGACAGCGCTCAAGGATCTGGAATCAGTCATAAGGGAAGAAGGAGTTGAAGCTCGTGTAGCCTTGACGAGAGTTGAGTCGGAAAGGGATGCCGCAAGATTTCAGTTTCTGGGGTCGCCCACCTTAAGAGTAAATGGTGTGGATGTCGAGCAACCTGCTAGATTAGCAAAACAATACAGACTCACCTGCAGAATATACAGAGTGAATGGAAAGATGCTCAGATCTCCATCCAGAGAAATGCTGACGGATGCTATCAGGGCTGCGAGAACATGAAGATAATTTTCATTTCATTCAACCCACCTCGAAATTTAGTAGGGTATACGGGTTATTGAAAAGATCATGATAATTGATAACTGTCTATTCCCTGATGAACTATTCTATGACCTTGAAGAAAATGTCTGGATTCGGAGGGAAAACGATGCCGTAGCAATTGGCATCACATGCGTATATGCCTTCATCGCTGGAAGGGTCGAGACTGTCAAGTTCAAGCCGTTAGTGACTTTCTTGGAAAGGGGAAAGAGTGTTGCAACAATTGAAAGCGCGAGATTCTTCAGCGCTGTTCGGACACCCATAAGCGGGAAACTTATCAAAATCAATAAAGAGCTTGTCAGTGCTCCTTCCCTAGCTAACAAGCATCCCTATTCATTGGGATGGTTTGCGAAGATATTGCCCGTCAGTCGCGGAGAAAAAATCATCTTGGGAGCTTGAGCGACTGATCTCATCAAAAGATGCTGAAGCAGTGTTGCACGATAAAATCGAGGAGTTTCGCATCCGATGCTTTTCAGTCTATCCTGACCATGAGATCTCGGGGATCGGTGGGGAATGCCCCGAAACACTGAGCAATCTTGATGAATTGATGCAAAGCATTCCTGATGATGAGACTGCACCTGCAACTGACAACCCCGTCGCAGACAAAGATGTGCCGAAGTGGGCTTCAATACAAGGACGCAAGATTCTGGAAACGAGAAGAGAAGGTAATCTGATTCATTTCATTTTAGGTAAGTGATTCGCAACGCCTCGCTAGGAGCTGTGTAAAGGCCTCCGAGTGCGTGCGAGGAACGAAAAGAAATTATTTACAGTGGATCCTGAAGCAGCTGTTTTTCCCTTCACATGTTGGACGCTGAAACAAAACGTTTTCCTGCACGGCAGATCGCCTCTAGAATTCTCATTTCCACCTCGTAAGCGCCTTTATCAAAGGGGTTGTCTTCCCCGTTGGAGCTGTTGGTAACATGTGCCACCATTCCTACAGGAAAACGACACGCTGAAGAGAAGGCGAACAAGGATGCTGCTTGCATCTCAACTGCAAGCACTCCATTTTTGGCGTGGAAGGCAATTTGCTTTGCTGTCTCTCGATAGGGTGCGTCCGTAGTCCACACTGTTCCAGACATGACAGGTAGTGGGTGTTTTCTCAATTCAGATTTTAGAAGTCGTGCCACTTCAGCTGGCGCGTCAACGATTGCAGCCGGCGGTAAGTAGTGATAAGAGGTTCCTTCATCTCGTATCGCACTCGTAACAGAGACCAGACCGGGCATGGGCATCACAGAACTTACACGACCAGCGGAGGTGAGCCCTACAACCAAACGAGCCCCGGAAATCGCCATCTGTTCTGCAATCAGAACCGCGAATGGCCCCCCGATCGTGCGGGAGACGATTCCGCAAGTGATGCCATCCACATCGAGTGAGAACATACTCGTGTGAAAGCAAGCCCAAGACTTGCAGAGGCGAACTTCTCCTCTGGAAATCAGCCAGTCTGTTAAGTCGCCGTCGAATTCTAACACGCATATTTGCGGAATTGGTTCCGAAGAGAGGTGTTTCTCTCGACGAACAACATCCATCAGAGCTTTAGGGGTAAATGCAGTAGGAGAGTCCAGGGCGTGATCGAAGAGCGGAAGGGACACTTTCATCCTGATTCAGTTGAAGAAAAATATCGAGTCGTTCTTTAACTGATTCTCTCCGAGAGATTACAACAAGATTTGGGTTGTAAGCGCTCGAAGAATCGAAAGCAAATCCTCCTTCATTCACTGGTACATTGCGCAATGGTTCATCACGGGATGGTCTAAACATTGAGAAACATCCTACTGAGAAGTAAGGCACCATAAGAAGTACAATAAGTGTCTGTGGATAATTTACGGCACTGAGTGAAAACCGAATATTTCGGGGGATGTTATCCCTGAAGATTCAAATTCCCCCCGATGATTTGTTTCCGCAGCCAAGAGAATTAGCTATTTGTCCTGAGTGTTCATGATTTAATGACCACGTTGCACGACGAGCACTGTGCCATCGGGTGAGTTGCTGATAGATATGACTCGATGCCCTAAAAGACGTGTTAAAGAGGGAAGATCCTCCTTTGCCGAGGGGTCGCGGGTCGAAATCTCTAGGTTGCTCCCAACAGGTATGGAATTGATTTGGCGACGGAACTCCTCCGGCAATCCACTTGAACAGCCCAAGTCTCCAGCATAAAAATGGTGTAGATCCGCGACTTTGTTCTGTAACTCGGGGCGGTGGCCTGAACAGAGGAGATCTATGGTAGCAATTTGCCCTTCAAGAAGGTCGCAATACGCGTCTTGTTCGATGATTTCTGTTTCTCCATCGGAGTAATGTTCTCTGAAGCGGTAACGAATGTGGAGGCGATCAGCGACCCGGTAAACATTCTTCTCGAGAACTTGGATACTTTCTGCTTCCGCAAACCATGAGTTAAGTTGGGCGACAACGTCCGAGGTCCCACTGAGTTCTCGCAATCCCGATGGCACGAGCGCACGCATGCGCACCTCGGGATGGAAGCAGGCTTCAAGCCTCTCAGAATCGCGGTCAGACAGGGCGACCACGAAGTCCTCACCCGTCGCTTCCTCCACACTCATCGTGGGCGTCCCCTTTTTTCTGTCATTTCCTGAAAGTATTGCAACCAACTCCACTACCCAGCCTCTTTCTCTTTCTATCCGAAGCTAGTCGTACTCGCTCCTGAAGCTATCTCCTCGACGACCTTCGCCGCCCCTACGATTGTGGCGCCTTCGGCCAGTTGTCCCTCCATGATCCCTCGAGGCTTGGTACAGGCCCCGCATAGCCACACCTTTCCCCCCTTCCCGACGAAGTCGGAATAGATCTTCGACAATGGATCAAGTCCCTTTGTTGCGATGCCATCTGTGCCTCCTTTTGTCCCAAGCCAGACTGCATCAATCGTGCAGAATACGATGGCTTCTTGACCGGCGGTTGCTGCGACGTTTCCCGCCACGAAGGGCAGGGAGGCCCGCTCAGGGTCGTCCTTTCCGTGAGTGCAGTTGAAAATAAGTTTGTTCATAGGCACGGGAATTACTTTGGAGTGATATAGCGAGGGTGGGAAGGTCGCGCCCTTAATCAACAATCGAGGAGCTTGGAGCAGCTTATAACAAGCCGCGATCAGATCTTTCTCATTGGACACTACCGACGTACGGATCTTCTGTGAGATGGCGCTCATGGACCCTACTTACGAGGAGTTTGAGGAGAGGCACGCGAGTGCAGCCGACTTAGGAAAGAAGCTCGGCTTAGACACGAAGACCGTAAGGGTCCGTGTGAAACGGATGGAGGAGTCGGGTTTTATCAAATACTACCAGGCAACCCCAAATCTCGCCATATTCGGGTTGCACGTCATCAGCCTTTTCAGGTTCGAGGCATTGAACATCTCGACCAAGAACGCGATCGTCAATCATCTTCATGAAGTGCCAAGATTGGTTGAATCATCAGATTACCTCGGACCATTCCTGACAGGGAGCATAGCCGGCTCGACTAGAGAGGAGGCAAGGAATGGTGCAGACTACCTGGCGTCAAGATACGAGTTAGGGATTGTCGCGCTAGGGAGCAGGGCAATCAAAGAACCGGTCGCTCGCATCGACAAACTGGACTGGCAGATCATCAAGAGCTTGAGGTACGATGCGAGGTCTAGCGATAGGGACCTGGCGGAAGTGCTCTCAGTGACGGAGCGGATGGTGGGGTACAGAGTCTCGAAGCTCTTGCGGTCAGGTGCCATTCGCACTAAAGCCGTAATCGACCCCCGGAGGCAAGCTGGTCTCGTATTCTACGAGCTTGAATTGGCAATCGACCCGCAAAGGAGAGGCGCCATTTCAAGATGGTTAGAAGAGAAACACGGCGACAAACTCTGGAACGTGAGCAGCCCATCGGCGGACGTGATCCTTGCGAGCCTGTTCTGCTTCACCATCGCTGAGCCAGAGGAATCTGTCATCGAAGCGCTAAAGCTGGAGGGGGTCAAGCGGTGTCTGCTGTTCATATTGAAGGAGGTGATTGAACCTAAGCGCCCTAACTGGATTGATTCACTAATAGAATTAAGACTACAATCCCAAGATATTGGGCCGAAATCCGTCCCCGGCTGAACAAGTAAATTTGCCGGCGCCTTTCTCGTGCCAAAGTGTGTGATCTAGAATTGCTTAATGTGCGACATCAGCTCTTCAGGAGTCATCACCGTATCAGGATGAACTTCCTTCATGTGAATTATGGAGTGCCTCTTTACATCCTCGACCCCCTGAGGGGAAACGATTGTCCAACCGCAGGGACAAGTACCTATTGCTCCCATGCAGACGATCTCTTCGGTCGTATATTTATCCCTTGTAACTCACATGAATCGTACCGGCCACTTAGTCGAATACAAGGCTATGGTCACGACATGAATCTACCACTTTTCGCCGAGAAGAGATTCTTAGGAAATCTAAGTGAGAGTGAGCTGGGCAACACTGCAGACGTATCATTTCAGAGCATGGAATTATGATAGAAAAGGGTTCAAAGAAAGTCCCTGAATTATGGTATTCAAACCCATAATGAGTTTGGATACCATCTCCTTCGCACCCATTTGAAAAATTCAAAGAATCTAATTCCCATGAGCTGTGTCTTTTGATTAGTGGCGATTCTCAAAAGGCCTCTCGTTTCAGACTTTCATACTGGACTCAATTTGGAGATTGCACCTGCTTGGAGAGAAACAGGGGATTTATACTAACTGGTGCAATGCTCAGCCTGGGCATTGGCAGAGAGGGTAACTACGTGGTGCCACCCCGCAAGCCACGCCCCGACGTTTCGCAAGAATCCACTTTTAGAACCCGTAGCAAAGCCTAATCCCCAGAGGCCCGCTCCTTTATGGGTGCTAAAATAGGATTCTTTATCAATCTCGCCCGATGGAAAGCATAGCCATCGACCCCTTGACAGAATTCTTCGACTCCATCAGGAATCCTGTTCCGAATCGGAAGTACGAAAAGAGTGTTGGCTCTGTTTTTCAATTTCAAAATCTCTGCAGAACTGCGAGAGAGGTTTCTCGCTGAGACAACGAACTGAAATCCGTTCAAGAAAAAAGACGCAGAAGTAGTAAGAGAATTTGGGTGACTCAAAAATGAAAATACGTAGTCAAAGACTTGGGAAGACTCGAGACTATAGTTTCACGAGAACGAATATCCATTCGCCATCTGAGGCATAGACGAGGCTCCGGTTTCCTAGAAAAACGAAGAGATGGCGCTTTAGCCCTCTATTTTCACCTGACGTCATATCCCCTCATCAACAGCTAGTGGCAGTCGGGGTTTCTCAGCATGTAGGAGCCCGCTCTTGCCAAAACTAGGCAAACGTGTCGAAATTATCATGAAATCTGGAGATTCCTCAATCATGGATTGCTCCGGCAGGTCAGAAGCCGCTACGTTCTAAGTAGGAAAGGTCACAATACTCTCCGAAATGACAGGAATTTCATCATGCCGATGTGTGTCCGATCGGAACCATTTTTGCTCGCAATTCCTGCAGGTGCTCAAAAGACGGCATGTCTTCATAGCCCATCCGCCCTCCCTCCAATTCATCGCTATATGACAGTGCAAATCGTGCTCAAACACATGAACAGACGTGCGTGAACTTGTGAACATGAAGTTTTCGTTGGCACTGGTGCCGGACACGAAATCGGTGTCGTGCAAGGGTGGAAAGCTTGAACGACTTGCCAGTGAGCCGCGTAACATACTTTTGAATGCCGTCCCCTCCACTTCACGACGATCGGAACCCATTTTTTCCTCCAAACCATTGCCATTAATCTCGCCCCCGACTCTGTGCATCCATGGTCACGTTTTTGATGAGGGTGTGCTCTGCATCATCAGATGCGTTCACATACGCTCAACATATGTATCAAGTATGTTTTGTGCTATGCGATTTGCCGCTTCGTTACCCGTGGAATTCGTGCTCATTTAGGAAGATGTTGTAAAACTGCGTAATTGACACTTTAGCAACATCAATTTTGCACTTTCGAAACATCATTTTTGCGTCACGCTAACGTGATTTTACGTGTCCGTAACGTCATTCATGTATTAGTGCAAATATGCGTGGCGTGTCTTGGACACTCGCTTTGCGTGTCGATTCCGTCTTTTTTGCACACTTCGTGGTGCGCGTGCACCCCCTTTGTATGCACCACCAAGACGCGTCAGATACTTTTGGATGTCGCCCCAGGACTTGTTGGCGATTGGCACCCGCTTCTTTTCCTAACCCTTAGAATCAAAGTAGATAGCTGTCGGTGCGCGGGTGACTTTATTTGTCGGCCAGGCTGCCGCAGGCGTCCTTTTCGATTGGCGCTTTGACTATCGGGATTTTATCTCTGATTGCTGCATTCGCTTCTTTCAGGAAAGTGCAGCTTTCCTGTTTGAATATTCTCAAACCGACCTTCATTTGCTGGAATGAGTAGTATCATATCACCGCGGGGTAAAGCTCCAATCGAAACTTCCTGTTGAAACTGGATAAGCAATCAATGAATTAGGCGATGTCTGCCACGATCGTGTAGGTCACCTCGGAATCGCTCGGTTCTACAGACGACGAAACCGAGATCGCAGCACGTGTTCGACTGTCGGAAACAGTTCGACACCGCTGGGCAATTTGACCCTTATGATTGATGTTCCCGAGTTTGCAACAGGGGATGGATTGGATTGGGGTTCTGATAGCGCAGGAGGAACGGCGCTTGATTTTCTTACTTCATCATCCGCCATAACATACCATGCTGGCTCTCCGTTAAGAACAAGTGCGGGGATCGACTCAGAGTTGGTCCTAGAGCCTCTTGCAGGCGTTTCGAAGTTCTGCTTAACTTCTCGTAGCCTGTCCCGGATAAATTCAGTAGCCTCCTTTGAGGGTATCCCTACCGAAGGGTCTTGGGTCCATCCCGTCCCACCCTTAGGCTGCATCGGAGTAGCCTCAGGCTTCTTTCGGATTTGGATCCATCGCTTTGCACCGTACCACTGCTGCGCGACAGCTTTCCGGTCAGTTGACGAATCGATTGTCTTTGCTGATTCGAAAGCTGCATCGATGGCCTCGTTTTCGATTCTGGCGATTGCATCCTCTGTAAGGGACTCACTCGCACGGATCTTAGCGGCGTACTCACTGAGTATTCTTGCCGAAGCTGCCTTCGCGTCCTTGCTTAGTCTGTGCTGCACATCATCATGGAAAACATTGCAGAATAAGTAATTACCGCGTCGCTCGGCCAGTAGTGGCTGTGATTTAGTGGATGGTTAGTTTGAAACAAATAATGTCCATTGTCCTCTTTCTATTCTAAGCTTCGCCAGAATTGGGAGTGAGGAAGCGTATAGAGACCCACGGGAAGTTTTTATTATGTTCCCGAGGGTTTTATCAAAGATGACGTCGTATAATTGACTCCCCGGGAACTTGAGTTGCTTCAAGGAATGCGAAATTGCTACTCTGTGTGTGGTGCTAACTTTGAAGACACGATCGAGATGGTCGGAGGATCTCGTGGCCTTCAACCGGAAGAAGTAAAGCAGATGCTTTTTCAAATCAAAGAAAAATATTCGAGTGAGAAAGAGTACAAGGAGCTGAGGGCGCAGCTCCCGAAGGAATTTCCGTTTTGATCTTTTGTGGAATTTGTGAATAGCCGTATGACAAAATGCTCCATGTGCGGGCAGACATTTCCGGTAGGTGACTATGATGCTCTCGGACAGCATTACTTCGATTTCGCCGAGAAAAGCGACATTGCCCATGTCATGTGGCTCAACCGCTATGTGACCAGAAAAAAGACGAAGGATGCAAAAGAACTCTCGAAACTCCTTGCTCAATACTTTGATCTGGGTCAGACGAACGGAAACCTGCAAAAGTGGCTCCGCCTCAGATTCATCGACCGATTCTATGGTTCGCGACCGCATCCGTTCGTGGTAGCTTTGCAACACCCTTCGAAATCCATACTTCTGGGCTATGTCATTGAACATCAACACTTTTTGAAACAGTGGGTTCGCTCATGCGCTTACATCGTTGCCAAGACAGATCAAACTGATGCAACACTCTATGAATTAGACAACATAAACACGGAGTTTGGAGGAATCGGAACTGAAAGGCCGGCTCATTACGAGCTGCTGTTGAAGATGGGCGAGAGCCTAGGCATGGACAGGCAAAAGATACTCTCAACCCCTTCGCTGCCTGACACCGCCTCTTCGATTAGATCTTGGGATGATCTAGCGAGAACTGAACACTGGGTCGAGACGATGGCAGCTATGCACGGACTAGAATTGATTGCAGACCGAACCCTCCGCGAAGATGGGGCAACCATAAGCTACTTTGATCCGATGATTCTAAAACCAGGGAGTCACGAGGTTACCGAAGAGACGAAGGATTTCCTGAGAGAAGGCTATGAAGCTGATGTTGGGCACTCGAAGGAAGCGCTGGATCTGGTTGAGAAGTATGCTAAGGAGCTCAATTTGATTGAAAACGTTCAGGCAACATTTTTGAAATCGATTGATATATTCCACAGGTACCTAATGGCAAGATTGCAGAGGGCTGAAGAATTTGATAGTGCCTGAAGGCTGTGCGATTTGCGAATCGACTTGGGGGGATTACTGGGAGGAGGTCGAGGGGCAGAGGATGTTTTTCTGCTGCGAGATTTGCGCTGTGCAGTTCAAGAATATGATCAACGAAGTCAAGAAAAGGACTGGCTGGGAGTCGATTGGAGAGATAAAGATCAGGGGAGATTACAGGGGAAGGGAAATTACCGCTCTTCGCGACGACAATTCTGTCTACAAAT
>DATNHH010000047.1:0-2652 GCA_035605055.1 Nitrososphaerales archaeon | reverse complement strand
CATTCGTCTGAGTGTTTTCATGGCACCTTCTTTGCAGAGATATTCCAGATCTGCACCAACGAAACCGTGAGTAACTGCGGAGAGTTTCTCAAGATCAACTTCTTGAGTCAGCGGCATGTGTCTCGTATGAATCTGTAGGATCTCAAATCGACCTCTCTTGTCAGGAACCTTGATTTCGATTTCCCTGTCAAATCGCCCAGGTCTCCTCAGCGCAGGATCAATTGCATTCGGTCTGTTAGTCGCGGCAATCACGATGACCTTTCCTCTCGCTTCCAGACCGTCCATAAGGGAGAGAAGCTGAGAGACAACTCTGCGTTCAACCTCGCCGGTCACTTCCTCTCGTTTAGGCGCGATGCTGTCTATCTCGTCTATGAAGACTATGGTCGGAGATTTTTCCCTCGCCTCTTTGAATATCTCTCTTAGACGAGCTTCACTTTCGCCATAGAACTTGCTCATAATCTCCGGGCCGGAGATGCTGATGAAATGAGCATTACTTTCGTTAGCAACAGCTTTCGCTAAAAGTGTCTTACCAGTCCCTGGGGGACCGTATAGAAGAACTCCCTTCGGAGCTTCAACGCCTAATTTTTCGAAAATTTCGGGGTGCCTTAGAGGGAGCTCGATCATTTCCCTGACTTTTTGAATTTCATCCTTCAGACCTCCGATATCCTCGTAGGTGACTTGAGGAACGCCACGGAGAGTCTCTCCCTTTTCCGAGATAGCGAATATTGTCCTCTGAGTAATCAGGACAGCGTCAGCCATCGGACTAACACCCAATACCTGGAACGTTAACCTCCCACCAAAGTACGGAATCATGATATTGTCTCCCTTCGTGACTGGGACACTTTCCAACGCGTCCGCGAGGTACCTCTCATCTATTGGAGGAATCGCTTCCAGCGGCGCAACAACGACTTTTTCCGCCGGCGGCGCTTTTATTTTCTTGATTGTAACGGTGTCGCCAATTGCGACGCCCGAATTATTTCGGATTAAACCATCAATTCTGATAACGCCTCTGCCTTCATCTGAAGGATATAGAGGAAGACACTTCGCAACTGTACGCCTCTTTCCCTTTATCTCGATGATGTCGCCAGTTGAGGCATCAAGAGCGTCCATTGCATCGTAATCGATCCTAGCAACTCCCCGGCCTACATCTCTTGTGTAAGCTTCCAGTACTTTTAGCGTGACGCCTTGCTGACTCATATCACACGCTTTCCTTTACGACCAGAATATGCCACTTCTATTATTTCTGTCTTTCACATACCTAGGACTAATTCTAGATATTATATGTGAGTAGGCGAAATCTAGATTACGGTAATGCTCCAACTTTATTTCTAATCCTTTTTCCGAATCTGCGAGATTCGCATGTAATCCTAATATATGTCGAGCGACCCTTGGCAATTTCTTAAGATAATATTTTTCGAGGTTTGAATTAATTGTCCCACCGCGTTGCTGTCTTGGACAAAGACAGCTGCCATTCAAGAAAATGTAATTTAGAGTGCATTACGTTTTGCCCTGTAAATAAAACCGGTAGTGATTGCATTGTCCTCGGTCAAGATACGAAAGCGGTGATAAGTGAAGAACTTTGCACGGGGTGTGGTATTTGCGTTAAGAAATGTCCCTTCGAGGCAATAACGATTCTGAATCTCGCTACCGAACTCGGTAAGGAAAAAGTGCACCAGTACGGAATCAATACGTACAGGCTCTACAAACTTCCTATACCGAAGAAGAACTCCGTTGTGGGCTTGGTCGGAAAAAATGGAGTCGGTAAATCGACCGCGCTCAACATCCTTTCAGGCTCTCTTAAACCAAATATGGGGGAATATGAAAATCCACCCTCTTGGGAAGAGATAATTGACCAGTTTCAAGGCACCGAATTGAGGAGCCATTTCGAGTCAATTGCAAACGGGAAGTTGCGTGTTTCGATAAAGCCCCAGGCGGTATATCTCATTCCAAAGGTCTGGACGGGTACCGTGCGAGCTCTTCTCGAAAAAACCGCTGGATCTTCCAGAGATCTTTCCGAGGTTGCAGATTTGCTCTCTCTGAAGCAGAGTCTGGACAAGACAGTTTCTGAGCTCAGCGGTGGTGAGCTCCAGAGGACTGCTGTGGCAGTTACTTATCTGAAGGATGCTGATCTGTACCTTTTCGATGAACCTTCGAGCTACAATGATGTTTTTCAAAGGATGAATGTGTCAAGGGCAATTTCAGAGTTGTCGAAGAAGGCGGCAGTGATATTAGTTGAGCACGATCTCTCGTTTCTCGACTATCTGAGTGATTACATTCACATACTGTACGGAGAGCCGGGAGTCTACGGAATCGTCTCGTCGATTCAATCCGCGAGAACCGGAATCAACGAACTTCTTGAGGGCTATCTTCAAGCGGAGAACGTCAGATTCCGCGATCAACCAGTCCGATTTGATATTTATTCTCCAATTGAAAACGAAACGGAGACTCCAGTAATCTGCAGCTACGACCATCTGGTAAAGAAATACGAGAATTTTGAATTGGATGTCGAGCCTGCTGAAATCAAGATGGGGCAGGTTGTGGGTATCCTCGGCGCTAACGCCCTTGGCAAGACAACTTTTTTCAAAGTCCTTTCCGGGATCGAGCCTTCGACCAGTGGCCATGTGAGCGCCTTGTCGAAAGTTGCCTACAAAC
>DATNHH010000046.1:0-6269 GCA_035605055.1 Nitrososphaerales archaeon | reverse complement strand
GGCTGCGGGAGTTACCTTGATTGCCGACGGTGGGATACGAAATTCTGGTGACATTACTAAAGCACTCGTTGCAGGGGCAGACAGTGTAATGGTGGGAAGTCTTCTCGCCGGAACTGACGAAAGTCCTGGTGAGATTGTGTATCGAGGAAATTATCGATACAAAGTTACACGGGGAATGGCATCGATGTCCGCGAGAAAAGACCAGCTAGCGAGGGGGAGAGATTCACAACTTGAAATCCGCTCTGAAAATCTTGATGAACAGGAACCTGATTTGATTGATTATGTCCCCGAGGGAGTTGAGGCGATTGTCCCGTACAAAGGTGGCGCAGTTAATGTGATACGACAGCTCGTAGGAGGACTCAAAAGTGGTCTTAGCTACTGCGGTTCGAGAAATCTCAAGGATCTTCGATTAAATGGCGAGTTTATGAGAATAACGGAAGTTGGGTTGAAAGAGTCGATGCCTCACGATGTAAAGGAACTCTGAATTCAGAGCCCTCTCAATGTCAATGTAATGGATAACGTTCTACTCAATATCGGCCAACAAATCTAGCCATTTTTGTTGACAGTTCCTGTAATCACCGAAACTAAGCTCACTCGTTTTGGTCAGTGGCTACTATCTTGTTTTGTTTGAAGTTTTTTCACAGGTCTGAAATTCATGTATTGAATCGGAGGAATTAATTTGGACGCTGAGAAGAACAAGAAACTCCAGCAATACGCGACTATACTCACTGACCAAGCGAAAGAAGCTGAGCATACAGGAAAATCCGAAGACGCAATAAAACACTACCTCAAGTTGGTGGATGTATTTCTTGTCCTAGCGAGTGAGGCACCCGACCACAATACGTGGTTACAATACATTAGACAAGCGGAAGCGTACCAAACGAGAATCAGGTCTCTCGTCCCGAAGGACCAAGGTTCTCAGGATCTGGTTGGCAGGATCCCTCCACCGCCTAATGAGAGAGTAAATCCCCTTAATGTGCGAAGGTTGGAGCCCGTTTCCCAACAATCAACCAACCCCCAATCGGTTGCCCCGTCAAATGCTTCGAGGCAAAGTCCAATCACAAAGATTCTCAATTCTCTCCAAAATCGCGAGTCAGAAAGTGTTTCGACTACAAACTTGTCAGCTGCGAGACAAGTAACTCAAGCTCCCACTCCCCTGACTGTTCAACCACAAGTATCTCCATCCCTTGTTCCAAAACCGTCAGTAACTCCAACCGATGAAAAAGGTCCTGTCCCGCACGAACTGTACGAGCGCGCGCTATCTGAAAACAGGATCCTTCACGAAAGGCTTCAATCTATTGTAAAAGAGACGGATGACAAGTCAGCCTTTCTAGAGTCAAGAAATCGAGAGCTTGAAGAGAGAATTGCTATGATGGTATCCAGATCCGACTATGATCTACTTAGAGCAGAATTTGAGAATACAGTACCGAAACACGAATATGATCGAGTAAGAACGGAGCTATCAAACACTGTTCCTATCTCTCATTACGACCAATTGCTCGATCGGATAGCAAACATGGTACCCAGGGAAATCTACATGGCGTCCGAGCGGCGTATCCTTGAACTGGAAGACAATCTGAGGCACTCTGTTCCTTTCACTGTGATAGATGATATCGCGAATGAAGTGTCTTACGTCAGCATTCTCGCAGAGGTTCCACCGATCGTCTCGGAGAATCCAAAGAAAGAAAATGAAGAAGAGATTCAGCTTGTGAAGAATGCAGAAGAAAATCCTAAGCTGTCGTGACTTCGACTTTCAGCTTATCAAAGTAATGCTTCCGAAACTTTGCAACTTTAGGAGCGACTATTGCCTGACAGTAAGGTTGGTAAGGATTATTCTTGAAGTAATTCTGATGATACCCTTCAGCCTTGAAGAATTCTACAAGCGGAACTAGCTGAGTCACGGTCGGCTTTCCCCACATTTTGGTGTTGTTTATCTCCCGAATCACTTCTTCAGCAACTTTCTTTTGATTCTCGTTGTGGTAGAAAATAACTGATCGGTACTGGCTGCCAGCGTCTGCTCCCTGTCTGTTCAGAGTGGTGGGATCATGTATTGAGAAAAAGACCTGGAGTATTTCTCGATATGTAATCATGGAAGGATCGTACGTGATCTGTATAACCTCCGCATGACCAGTTTCATCCGAACAAACGTCTTCGTAAGACGGATTCCTAACAGATCCGCCTGAATATCCAGATTCGACCTTCAAAACTCCTTTCAACTCGGTATAAACTGCTTCAAGACACCAGAAGCAACCCCCGCCCAGAGTCGTCATTTCAAGATCGGGCAAATTTTTGCTCATGGGCGAATCAAAACGATGCCCCGAGGTATAAACGTGTCAGTTAGCACTAGACCAAATCTTTGGCCAGCTTAATCGGTCGGGTTCTTCTTACTAGATCGGTCGAAGTGATTATCCCTACGAGCTCACCTCTTTCTATTACAGGTAGTTTCGTTATGTTATTTTTTGACATTATAGCGGACGCCTCAGACAGCGTCCTGTCAGCTTCAATCGTAACAACTGGCTTTGTCATTAGGCTGGCAACCGTGATCTTTTGAGGATCGAGCCTCTTCATTACTGCTTCACGAATGATATCGCTTTTGGTTGCAATCCCAATCACTTTCTTGTTTTCGAGTACGACGACGCATCCAATGTCATGGTCAAGCATGTCTCGTGCCACGTCATAAGCAGTGGAGGCAGAATCGACTGATACCACCTTTCTTGACATCAGAATCTCTACAGATGCAGTCATCGCCAGCTGGGTCAATTTGTATTCCGAATACTGGTTTCGTGAAGCGGCATATTAGCCTAGCTTTGTATTTTAAATGATAACCCCGAGCGTAGCTGTGAACAACTACGCAAGGCAGGCACTCTGCACCCAAAGGCTCCAGCAAAATCGGTAGAGTTAGCCTGACGAAGTAAATTCACGAGCTTCTTCAGCTGTCATGGAATTATCCTCCGAATAAAGACAATTTTGACACGTTCCGTCCTCCACTTCACTTTCACACTTTTCGCAGTTCTCTTCACTGACCAACATCCTACCACCCTCTGAACAGAAGCTCCCGGCAGGAATTATGCGGATGGAGGGAAATAATCATTTAGTCAATATTGATTCGCGTGGAGAATCATTCAAAACCTAAGCAGATCGTTCTCAGGCGATGTCACCTATTTGAAATGCAGAGACTTCATCGCCGCATCTTACATTCGTTTTACCGTCTCTCCCAATTATGGCGATTCCGTTCGCTTCACGGAGCCACGATGAGAACTGCGCTTCCGTTGGTTTGACGATCTTCGCCCGGTACAACTCTCCGTCTCTGGCGATTCGAACCCTGAGAAAGTGGGTCAGTCCCGGCTTTCCGTCGTAATCGTCGTCTAAAGTGGCACGGATCAAGGTGTAATCCAGAGATGAATTTCCTCCCAGCTTCAAGATAGCTGGTCGACCGAAAACCAGGAAACTGACAATTGCTGAAGTTGGAAATCCGGGCAGTAGAATCAACGGCTTGCCATGGTGAACTGCAAGACTTGTCGGGCTTGAAGGCCGCATGGCGACTCCGTGAACTAGAACCTTGACACTTTTGATAGATTCGGCTGCCTTCGTAACGTAATCTCTCTCCCCGACGGAAGAGCCCGCAGAAAGGAAAAGGGCATCGTACTTTAAACCTTTGATCATTTTTGCCTTGACTTGGTTCAGATTATCCCGTGCGATTCCAAGATCTATGGGGATTCCGCCGAGCTCATTAATCATCGACGAGAGAAACGGGCGGTTCGAATCAAATATGCCGATTTGATTTACAGACCCGTTCCTTCGACGATTCCTTGAACCAACATCCTCAAGCTCGTCTCCAGTTGAAAAGAACGCAACTTTGGGCTTTGCATAAACCGGAAATTGATCGATTCCCAGCATCGAGATCAGGGCGATGTGTTGGGGTCGCAAACGCGTACCCGCTGAAAACAAGACCTCTCCTTTTCTCAAATCTTGTCCAGAGGAGAGAATGTTTTCCTCGACTCTAACCGGTCTTGTTATCTTGAGAGAGTCTTGTTCCACCTGAGTGTATTCAATCATAACAACTGCATTAGCACCAGATGGAATGTATGCACCAGTAGAAATTCTTACAGCATCGTCGACATCTAGAGTAAGTTTTGGGACTTCTCCGATTCTAATTTCGCCGACAATCCTGAAGAGATGATTCTCGACCTCTTTCACACCTTGAGAAAGTTTAATCGCATACCCGTCACGCGTCGATCTTGCCAGTCTTGGAAGGTCGCCCGGGCTTTTCAATTTCTTGAACAGAACCCTGTTGTTGGCTTCTGATACAGGGACTAATTCAGATCTAGTTTTTCGAATCTCATCCAACAATATCTTCAGAGCGTCGCTGACACTCAGGTGTTCTTCCGCCCTATCGACTCCGTGATAGTGCAAGTGGTCATGATCTTCTTCCACTGTCAAACTATTTCCAAAACTCCCTGCCAAAAAAGCCCAAACTACATTGCTACCTGACCCGTGGACTCTAGTCTTACATCTCTCTTTGGGTAATAGATTGCTATCACGATAAACGTGATCATAGTAAATAGACCGATCCCAATAACTGTAAGATTATGTAATGAAAAATTCGCGACTACTCCATCAACCATCAGAAGAACGTAAGCTATCACTGAATCGCGAGCGTTGTTCCTTTTTACTAATCCGGAACCACTTTTCGGGGAAAGTAGCGAAAGGCAGACGAAAATCATCAGGGCAACGAGGACAAACCAACCGAGAAAGTTCGTCAACGGGATTCCGTCAAGCTCGGGTAAAGGGAGGAACTGACCCGTCCAAACCCAATATCCGTAAGCTGAAAACATTGGATCTACCATAAAGTCCCATGAAACGGCACCAAAAGCCGACAATAGAGCAACTTTTGCGATGATTGAAGTTTTGCTGGAACCCCAACTGGATTTTCTAGAGTAACCTCTGACAATACTGTACGACAAGTATGATATTACAAACCACACCAGTGGGACCACGATAGGTACGCCTAAAAATTTTTCACCCAAGAAATCAGTGTAGTAGTATTTCCCAAAGGGAATCCCAGAATTCGTGCCAAGAACTTCAGCCAAAAAGCCGATGGCTGATGTGAGCACGAGAAACGAAACGGCATTTTTGATCCCAAGCTCGTAAACTGATTGTCCAAGAGCAAAGAAGAGTAACGCGATCGATAATCCAAAGAATATATCCGAAGATACACTGAGCTTGAAAATCAGAACAAATACTATTGAGACAAGTATTGCTGCGTAAACTAGAAGGAGAATATGCACAACCAAGCTACCACGTGTTCGAGAGTGGTCCCCCGATTGCAACGTTGCTTTTCTCATGATTGGTTTCTAGGGTTTCCGTCTCTTTGCTATAGCTCTGTTTTGAAAAAAGTTTCCCTACTGCCCGAAACTATCGAGGGTCGGAGTCGTGTTGTCTTCCGAGGGAGACCAGGACAAAGACCACCCTGATGTGTCAAGTCCATATTCGTTAGCCTTGCTAACTACTCGCTGACGAACAGTTGAGCCACTCTCCATTAGTTTTTCGACGCTATGTCCGGATCTTTCCTCAAACATTTGTTTCGATTGTTCGTATCCAACGAACCTCAATACACCTATCGTGACCGTTGATATTTTGACTTCTTTCAGGCGTTGGAATAGTTGATCCAGATCAGTGAGTATCAATTTTGGAATTAGTGGAGCCATTGAAACCCAAGTAGTTATCCCGAAATCATGGAGTTCTGCCAGAGCTTCCAGTCTTTTTTCAAGTGACGGAACTCCAGGCTCGTAGAATCTCGTAGGAACGGTAGAAATGGAAAAACCAACTCGGACCCAATCAAGTTCTCTTAAGATGTCAATATCCCTTATAACGAGTGGAGACCTCGTAAGTATGAGTACCGGAAATCTGTGTTTTGAAAGCACATTGAGAACCTTCCTTGTGATCTTGAATCTTGCTTCCACGGGTTGATAGGGGTCGGACGCACTTGAGACAAAGACTACTTGTTTTCTCGTCTTTGCGAGTTCCTTGTCTAGAACGCTTGCTGCGTTGGTCTTCACATCAACGTAATCTCCCCATCTTCTATCGTCGTGAATCAACGAGGGTGCGTAGCAATACACGCATCCATGTGTGCATCCTTTGTAGAGATTGATTGTGTACTCGGAGGACGATCCAAAATTCATTTCGTGCAATAGCGATGAGCATCTGATTTCCCGTACCTCTAATCTTGAATTCCTAGTACGCTCTTTGGAAGAAACAGAAGAATTCTC
>DATNHH010000045.1:0-3187 GCA_035605055.1 Nitrososphaerales archaeon | reverse complement strand
TAATTCGTGCCGCGTCGATTGACTCCGAGATACAATCTTGGTTGTAGCCAGAGGCCGTGAATGTGGCAGATCAGGAAGACGGGTTCGAGTTCCCGTATGGCCGACCAGACGTCGGGAAACCTTTGTTCTATGTCCAGGATTTGCAAAGTAGACAGAGAGGGTTTCGTATGCAGGTGGGTCGCCTGCTCGCGCGAGCCATTACTATGTACAGCATCATCAGCAGCATCGGAAGATTTTTCCAGAAAAAGGGGGGTTTCTTTGGGCTCTCTCTGCGTATCGCCCCCATTGCCGCTCATTCTTCAAGAACTCCTTCATCCGTCGTCTCGCCCCTCTGGATGGGCGTAGACCTGTCAATCGTTCCAGATTTTGCATTCGCCACCATGCTTAGAAGTTGATTTGCGTACCCGGCTTCCTCTCTCGATTCTACCGATGCCGGTTTCCCCACTTGGTAGAGTCCGTCGATGATCTTCACTCTGCCTCCGAACAGAAGCTCCTTCAGATACTGCTTCGCCATCGGCAAAGAGCACACACTATTGGACACGAGGAGGCCGTAACATTCATCGGCCATCAGACCATTGGGCCGAACTTCTTCGACTTCCTTAGATCCCAGGACTGCGATCACTCGGTTGAGCTTCGCATTTTTCTCTGTGGACTGCCAGAATTTCGGCACTCACAAACCACCGGAACCCTTTTCCCAACTTCAATGAAGCCCAGTAGCTATCCGTCGCAGCTTCCCAGCCAAATCTTGGGCAGCAACTTCTACTTCGCACAAGTGACACTTGCCTCCCGCATCAAGTGGACAATAGCGGTGTTTAGGGCAGGTTGTTATTCCGTGAGACTCTAGCAGTACTCGCGTTCGTTCCAGTCTCGGATCGTCCAGAACGGCATGAAGAACTTGAGCTTGGCGGCCCAAAGCCTAGCCCTTCACCTTTGGTGCAAGTTTCAAGGGAACTTTCCGATGGGCATTCTTTCCCACCTTGGGAGCGTCAAACGTGGTTTCAGTGCCGATTGCAACAGCTGAGGAAGCTCTGTTGTCAAGGATTTGCTTGACGGATGCCCGGCCTTCCAAAATTTCTTCTAATTCTGCTTCCGCTTTCAGCGCTCTCTGTATACGCTCGCTCCATGTCTCTTTCCCGCGGCAAGAGTTTTTTAGCGTCTGTTTGAGCTCGTGTGTTACAGAGAGTGTCCCGTATTTGGCGTTCATAGTTACAAATGTCGTAACAATCGTAATTGTTACGAATATAAGACTATCGAAATTGAGTGAGAGACTCTACGAAATTGAAAGAGCTTTGTGAGACTCGTAAGAGCAGGATCTGGTCTTCCTTAGTCATTCGGTGATTGACAGGCCCGAAATTTCGGGACTTATTGTATTTGCCTCGCGAAGGAGTTTCTCTTACCAATTACGTACGATGGGTGAAAAAACGGCTGTCGTCCAAAAAGTTAATAGTCGCAATTATCGCAACAATCGTAACAATCGCGCATAAATCTAAAAGGAGTTTTGTCGTTGGCGTTGCTCGAAGAATCGTTGGTGCAGCATGAAACACCGAAAATGAAGAAGATACTTGTGGGAAAAGCTACGAGTAACCCTAAGAACAGGACGCTCAAGATTTCAATACCTGCAAAGATGGCGGACTGGGCGGGGATAGAGGTCGGCGATTATGTTAGCGTCGAGGCGATTTACGAAGGAAATAAGAAGAGGATACTCATCGAAAAGGACTAAGCGTGGCATCATCACAGTTCGTTTCTTTGTTGTTGTCTCCACCTTCGACTCTGATTTTGACTCTTCTGCCCGTCCTGATGATTTGGTGCTTCTTCATTTCCTCGATGGTTTTCTCGGCAAGAGCTAAGCGATCCGAAATCACCCGATTCGCGTCGTAGACGAGAAGGTATTCGGTTATCAGCTCATCTCGCGACATCGTATGAGCATTCTTCTTTGGGTGATATTTTGACAGGTCAAAAACTATCTTTGATGTCTTATCTTTGGAGTGTTCCATGAAATCGCGAGCCCATGTCGGCTAATGAGTTACATTTTCACACCCGCTATGACAAATCAGGTCGTTCGAATTTGCGTGGCGTAGCAGGCTGGAAAGTAGAGAGATAATTCTCAGATCAAAGGCCACCTTTAGAATCCCTTGCTATCCTCTGGTTGATTTTTGGAGAATCATGATCCGATAGACTTCAGGTATCGCGTATGAAAATCCTACATGTACGCAATCCTTTTTGTTGCAATAAAGGCAGAGTATTTCTTTTCCTCGAATCTGGATCTCGGCGATTCTACCGGCTTTGTTGTCTTTGATCATGATAGAATTGTCTTGCAAACCAACCTTCTGCATAAAGGGGGCCATGAGCGAGAGGTTTTCGTCCGCTTCGATCCTGTCCATTATCATGTCGTTGACGAATCTGGAAAAACTCTTGCTGTTTTGAATTTCGCCAGTTTTTATTTTTTGGAGATAGCGTGAACGTGCTTTTTCATGTGTTTGCACTGGAATCGTAATTACGCTGTATCCTTCTTTTGGCATGGTCCTTATCGTTGTTACAGTAATATTACTGCACTTCTAGATATTCTTTGCGAATCTTCTTATTGCATTACCAAAGCTGGCTTGGCCTTTGGTAGATCGTCGTTCGCTTGGGGTATGGGGTATGGGTCTAGTTTGTGAAGAAAATTGTTCGTGACGCGTTTCGCGCGTAATGAAACCTTGATTCATATCAAACTGTAAAGTGCACAAAGCATAAGTTACTGTAATCTTACTGTAATATCTTGCCTTGGGTCGCACAATTCCAACCGCAAATATGTTGATTCAGGAAGAGATTGATATCTTCCTGAGGAGCTATGGAAGGGGACTCTCGGGCGAACGCGAGAGGGAGGCGCTTTACAATCTACTTCAGCGGTGCAAGAAACATACTCAAGCTTGCAGCCAAGCGGTAAGATTAGTGCCCTTCCACGCCATAATCATGTCACTGATGCTCGAGCAACAGAAGCAACTTGGTGTATTGACGGAAGAAATCACGACCCTTGGGCGATCAGGTGACAATCTGCATTGAATAAGAAAATCAAACCAATACAGAAACGGAAACTGTTCCTGCAACGGAGCACGAGGAGGGCCATGGAACTTTATGGGCTGACGTTCGACAATAAGCTAGATGAGCTTCTGGCAACTGGATTGAAGTCAAACACTCTCACCTATTT
>DATNHH010000044.1:0-7533 GCA_035605055.1 Nitrososphaerales archaeon | reverse complement strand
GTGTCGGTCTTGAGGCCGGACGACCTAATCGTTTTTAGTACGCGAGTCATCTCTTTCGGAGAAGCCCCTGGCTTCATTACGACGCTCATGCAGAAATCTTACTCCGTTTCGAGAAGTGGATTTGGCCGAAGAAGAATTGCGTATTGATCAACGGCCTTTTTTATGGAGTCAGCGATCTCGTTTTAAGTTTGGCGTGCTAGATAGAAATCTTCTAAAAACAGACACAAGAGTAAAGGAACTTATGGTTAAGAGTAGGACATCAATAATTGCGGGCGGAATACTCGCGATCGTTGGTGGGGTTCTCATTCTCACCAGCGGATATCGCACGGGAAGTTTTTTGGTGGCAGCGGCGTCCTACTCAGAAGCGAAATTCGGATCGTTCCTGTCGGGACAGGAGCTTTCGACAATACAGATCGCACTGATCGTTCTGAGCTTTGTCATCGGGTTCGGCGGGCTTTTAGTCATCCTCGGTGGGGTGCTTGTGATTTCAAAGCACCTGACAATTGGTAAGATCTTGATCGGTCTGGGAGGTGGGGTGGGATTTATCGGAATTGCAATTTCGGTCGGGTACGCGATCTACGTGAACGGATTTTCGATCCTCGCTACGCACATTGACTACTGGCTGGGAGTTCTCGTCGCCAGCATTGGAAGGTATCTAGCGTAATTCAGTTGGCGTCGAGGTAGCTCGCATCTTCGGTCGCGACCTTTTCCATCGCAGACTTTGCCGGCCCCTTTGCGAAAATGCCTGGTGCGCCCATTTCCATCTCGGCGTGATAATTTATCTGGGTACCAGCCTGACTCGGTGAGAAACTCATCGTGATCTTGCTGCCCTTGCCGTCGCCTTCTAAGGTGTTGATATCGATCCGGTTCTCGACGCGATTTACAGTTAGCTTATTGAGGGAATTGATCTTTCGGCGCATCATCTCCATCTGTTGCTCGAACGTAATCACGTCTCCTTCCTGGTTTTTGATCGTGACCGACTTTACAAAATCGGGATGTAGCTTTGGAAGGTTTTCGGGATGCATAAAATATTCAATCACTTTAGGCCCCGGCGCCTTTGTCTGACGGGAAATATCCCACTTTGTTGGCAAGATAGCTTTCCACGCGCGCGGAGCGATTATTTAAGGAAAACATAGCTTGATTCTAGTAAAGGGACTTGAAAATGACTTGTTCTTACAAGGACAAAACCATCTGCGTAAATTTTCACCTCTGAAAATCGTGTACTGGATTTAATAATCTCGGGATTGAATCTGACTAACATTGGAGTGAAGTTCTGTTATCATGATAATCTTCGACGCTTTCCTATTCAGTATTGTACATGCGCTACCAAATACATCCCTTGTCATAATACCAGCATTCCTAACTGGTATAGCCGACCTCTTCGGCGGAGCAATCTTGCTCATCATAGGTGTACTAATCATCGTATTACTTGTTGCTGCAGCCATAGTTCTATTACCGGCGATCATTGTCGCGGTTCTCGTCTGGTTCTTGACGGGCAGTTTCTTCTACGCAGGAATCGCGTTTCTTGTCGTCGCATTGATAAGCCTGGTCGCAATGTCAGGCGATTAGATGGCTTACTTCGGCTACGGAATCTTTGTTCCACTGTGGGCCTCTATTCAAAGACAATTATTGCTATGACGAACCATCAATAAGTCTTCTAATCCGACTTCTGTGTCCATGAAATTGCAAATATTGCTTCTTTGAAGCTGAAAGATGAGGAAAACGAAAGTGCTTTTGCGTGAGTAAATCCCAGGTCAAGCATAGTGACCTTGGAACACTTGATATTCTAAAGGAGTATGGTGTTTAAGATCGAACATGGACAAAAATCCTTGACCTGGCGCACAATCTCATTCTTCTAAACTTCTCAAAATTACTCATTGTCCGTTTACGGCGATCCGTCCCAGAATTCTCAATTCCTCAGACGAGCGCTTGGGAAGATCTACTGCAATTTCCATGGCAGGAGTGGTTTGAAGAGGAGAAAACGCGGGCCTCTCAAGCGTTTTCAATGTGTTCTTAATCAGATTTACAGATCTTTGTTTAATGTCAAGCTTATCGGAGATAGGATTTTGAGGATTAGTCATTTTGATGGGCTCGATGAGTTCGGTCCATACTACGTCCCTGACACCCTTGATAGCTTTAACTTGTTCAAGGAGATCAAGCAAAACACCATTATTCTTTACCAATACTTCGACGCGCAAGTCAATCTCACGTTCACCCAGAGTTCTAAAAACAGAGATCGCCTCTTCACGTTTCAAAAGTTCTATTCCTATGTCGATCGTTCTTCCACCTTCAGTGTAAATCAAGAGTTCTATTCTTCTGTAGCCAAACTTCATGGGATCCAGCGAGTAAGTTCTTGTGAAATAAACACCCTCGAGTCTTCTTCGTCTTCTCTGAACAGTGTTCAATGAAACACCGAATTGTCGAGATAATTCCTGTGATGTTATTCTCCCTTCAGAATCCAAAAGAAGCTTCAACATTTTCCTGTCTTCTTCCGAGAGCTGGGAAGACAATGTCATTAATTCAAGTGAATTGGAAATCATGCTTTAATCACCCAATCAGCTCTACGAAGGTATGAGAGCTTTCTTAAAGAGTGAACACGATCCTCAAAATTGAAAATAAGATCCGAAACGGAGGAATCATTCTCAATGAGAACCAGTTGATTATCACAGTTGGGAATCGTATCTTTGCTTTAATTCTAGGACAAGAGAACCAGTCCTGGAAGTTGGAAAACTTGAATGTATTGACCAAGCAAGCGGAGAAAAGAAAGGGGCATGCAAGATTAGGATACTTTGCATCAATCGAGAAGCTGACGCTGAAGAACAAATATTTCAGAGAGGTCTTGTTCACAGGAAAGCACTTGCAACTCGTGGTGATGTCTCTGAAAGCGGGAGAGGAGATTGGTAATGAAGTACACGAGAAAGTTGACCAATTCTTCCGGATTGAAAAAGGAAAATTCAAGTTCGTTCTTGAAAACGGGAAGGAGACTCACCTCGCTGGGAACGGAGATGCCGTAATCGTGCCCGCGGGAACATGGCACAACGTAGTCAATATGTCGAAGGTGGAATCGAAACTCTATACGGTCTACTCCCCACCGAACCATCCGGATGGTACGATTCATAAGACCAAGAAGGATGCAGAAAAGGCAGAGGAGGAAGAACATAAAGTATAGCGTAGGATTTTGTAACTAATTGCTTCCTGAAGATCATGCCAATTCACGGGAACCTCGAAGACTTTCATCAAAGAGACAGCACCGAATTACAAAACTATACGTATATGACGACAAAAACTGACTTGTAGATTGAGAGAAGGTTCTCACATTAAGCAATACAGAATCCGGGAAGGACAAAAGATCCGCTTGGATCGATGGGATCCTAACGATACCTCAGGTTTTGGAAGTAAAGAAGAAGCGTTAAAGGAATCGCTTAAGCTGAACACCGGACTGGAACAGCTTCAAGAGGTGCTCTTCGCTGAGCACAAGCACAAGGTCCTGATCGTTCTGCAAGCCATGGATGCCGGCGGTAAAGACGGCGCTATTCGGCGCGTCTTTGAAGGAGTCAATCCGCAGGGTGTGCGGGTGGCACATTTCGGGGTCCCCACTCCGGAGGAACTCAACCACGATTTTCTGTGGCGAGTTCACAAGGAGGTACCTGGCAATGGCGAAATTGTCATCTTCAACCGGAGTCACTACGAAGGCGTGCTAGTCGTCCGTGTCCACAAGCTAGTTCCGGCGGAAGTCTGGAAATGTAGGTATCAAGACATAATGGACTTTGAGAGATCGCTTAACGATGAAGGGACGACGATATTAAAGTTCTATTTGCATATTGATGCGGACGAACAAAAGAAACGACTGCAAGATCGCCTTGACGATCCAACCAAGAGATGGAAATTCAGCTATAACGATAGTTCGGAGAGAGAGCTCTGGCCGGAATATATGAAGGCCTACGAAGATGTTTTGGAAAAGACTAGCACGAAATGGGCTCCGTGGTACATAATACCAGCTAATCACAACTGGTTCCGAGACGTATTAGTTTCCACGATCATTGTGAAGACACTAGAACGGATGCACATGCAATATCCTGAATTGGCACCGGAAACCAAGCCATCAAACATAACGTAAGAATTAGGGCAGACACGTTGCCACTCAACGATAATCAAAGTAATCAGGCTAGCCAAATTCAGCAATCATACTGGAGCGTTCCCGCTTCTGAAGTTCTTCAGCGACTCCAAACGACAACATCAGGGTTGACTAGCGAGGAAGCGGAGAAACGACTGAAGAAATATGGTTCCAATCTTCTGAAACCGGAAAAGAGATCAAGCGCGCCTGTACTTCTGATTAATCAATTCAAAAGTCCAGTGACCCTTATTCTAATCTTTGCGGGAGGGTTGTCATTCTTCGTTGGTGACTCAATAAATGCGCTCATCATTCTCGTGATTATCCTAATTAGCAGTCTCCTTGGATTTTGGCAGGAAAGGGGTGCGACAAACGCCATCAAGAAACTGTTGGCGATCGTACAGACGAAGGCAAGCGTTCTTCGTGACAATAATCAGAAGGAGATCCCGGTCGAGGGAATCGTGCCCGGAGATGTAGTCTTACTCAGCGCGGGAGACCTTATCCCGGGCGATTGTCTTGTGCTAGAATCAAAGGATCTCTTCGTGAACGAAGCAACCTTGACTGGGGAAACTTTCCCAGCGGAAAAATTGCCCGGAGTGCTCCCTCTTGATACGTTACTCAGTCACCTAACAAATAGTCTTTTCATGGGAACCAACGTCGTTAGTGGCAACGCACATGCAGTTGTTGTGGGAACCGGTGCAAATACTCAATTTGGCAAAATCTCCGACCGATTGAAACTTAGGCCTCCGGAGACGGAGTTCGAGCACGGTGTCAAACAGTTTGGGTATCTCCTCATGGAAGTTACTCTAGTCCTAGTGGTCGCTACCTTCGCCATAAACGTGTACTTTGCACGCCCAGTATTGGATTCCCTCCTATTTTCCCTGGCGCTTGCTGTTGGGCTTACACCGCAACTGCTTCCGGCGATAATCAGCATCAATCTCGCCCGTGGAGCCAAGAGCATGGCGAAAGAGAAAGTGATTGTCAAACGGCTTGCGTCCATAGAGAACTTTGGTAGCATGAATGTACTCTGTTCTGACAAGACCGGCACCTTGACAGAGGGCGCGATAAAAATACAATCCGTCCTTGACTTCAACGGAAAAGAAAGCGCGAAGGCACTTTTTTACTCATATCTCAACGCTTTTTTTCAAACTGGATTTGAAAATCCAATCGATGACGCGATTCGAGTTAATCATCTTGATTTGAATGGTTACTCAAAGCTGGATGAGGTGCCGTACGATTTTGTTCGCAAGCGACTGAGCATCCTAGTATCAAAGGATAGTACTAATCTAATTGTAACGAAAGGTGCCTTGCAGGATATACTTGCCGTCTGTTCCTTTGTTGAAACCTCTGAGGGGACAAACGTAGAGATCAACTCGGTGCGAAAAGACATCCAGCAGCGCTTCGAGGAATTGAGCGCCAAAGGTTTTCGCGTTCTGGGGATCGCCTACAAAAACGTCGGAACAACCAAGATCATTTCCAAAGATGATGAAGCCAGTATGACTTTCTTGGGATTCCTGGTTCTGTTCGATCCTATTAAGTCCGGGATTATTGACACAATAGGTGAGCTGAAACATCTTGGCATTTCACTGAAGATCATAACCGGAGACAACCGGTTGGTTGCTGGAAGCATCAGCCAACAAGTGGGATTTCCAACTCCAAGGATTCTCGCGGGTCAGGATCTGCGCGAGATGAGTGATGAGGCTTTGCTCGGACAAGCGAACAATATCGATGTATTTGCGGAGGTTGAGCCAGACCAAAAAGAGAGAATCATTCTCTCTCTCAAGAAAGCAGGGAATGTGGTCGGATACATGGGAGATGGAATTAACGATGCCTCGGCTCTTCATGCCGCAGACGTTGGGCTCTCTGTTGAGAGCGCTGTCGATGTTGCCAAGGAATCAGCCGATATTGTCCTGCTTGAAAAGGATCTAGGAGTTCTTGTACACGGAGTGAAAGAAGGAAGAAAAACGTTCGCTAACACTCTCAAATATGTGTTCATGGCGACGAGCGCGAATTTCGGAAATATGTTCAGCATGGCAGGGGCTTCACTCTTCCTGTCATTTCTTCCACTCCTTCCCAGGCAAATTTTGCTCACCAACTTGATGACCGATTTTCCAGAGACTACGATCGGCACGGACAACGTGGATACAGAAATGATAGAACAGCCTAGACGATGGAACGTCAGTTTCATACGGGATTTCATGATAGTTTTCGGAATCTTGAGTTCAGTGTTCGACTATCTCACCTTCGGAGTTCTTCTTCTTGTCCTGCACGGCTCGGTCGAACTATTTAGGACGGGTTGGTTTGTAGAATCGGTAATTTCGGCGTCATTGATCGTGCTTGTAATTCGGAGCAGAAGGCCTTTCTTTAAGAGCACCCCAGGGAAGTATTTGCTGGCAACTACTCTGGTGATCGTTGGAGCCACGGTCCTCTTTCCCTTCACCCCACTAGGGACCCTCTTCGGATTTGGTCCGCTCCCCATCTCTTTTCTTATCGCGATGTCGATAATCGTGGCGCTCTATATTTTCGCAGGTGAGGCGCTAAAGAGAATCTTTTACAAACGAATCAGGTTCTAACAATAATTTGGTCAAAAGTCTCGCAAATATTTTTGCAATAATTCATCCTTAACATTCGTGTTCGGAAGGCAGGGAAGAGAAACAATTCCTCCGCTTGCATCGCGTAGGGTGATTTGTCGTCTGGCTAGATGTTATCAGATGTAGTTTAGCAGGCCTCTCGTCTGCCATTGCAGAGATGCAAGTATTTAGCGAGGCTCTTTTCTGTCTCTTTCGAAACTAACTTGAAAACTCCATCAGTACTTTTGGAAGGAGGGATAGGAAGAAAGACTGGACAGAGATCTGCATTGCCCCGATTTGAAGTCTCTACAAAGAAGGCTAGAAGGAAGAGATACATTTCAGCTCGGACAAAGGCACCTATTCACAACAGTTGCGAGATTCCCATTCTCAGTGTTCTCGCGAAATCTCCGAGCCTCGGGCTACGAACAAAAATGGTATTGAAAGAAGTTGAAAGCAAATGGTTCAGAGATCTTACGACTACTGATCTAGGTGCGGTTTATCCACAATCTAGAAGGAAGGTCGTTGACACAATTATCAAGTTTTCAAGGAAAACCCTTGTTGGAAAGGGACAAATCCATCCAGCAGATGGAGAGAACTTTGGAATATGGAAAGCCACTCAAGCTGGAATAGATAGGGCAGTGAAAGCGGAAGGAAAGTGGATACCAAAATATGCGAGAGTATTTTCGATGATTGAAGCTGAAGAAGAGAAGCCTTTGAATCAAATCTTGTAGTACGTGCATGCAGTACAACGCTGCAATTGGGAAAGGGTAGTACTCGTTGACACTAAAACCACGATGGGTCCATCCGCTCAATTTTAGGGAAGAAGATAAGGCTTTTTGGACGCAGCGGTGC
>DATNHH010000043.1:0-4888 GCA_035605055.1 Nitrososphaerales archaeon | reverse complement strand
ATAATCAACGAAATGTTCTCACGCTTAAAGGAACAACCCCCGGGTATCTTGAATATGTCTAACGAGAACTTTGATTTTGTGAAATCTGTAAAATATATCCGTGAAATTTACAACGAACGAGCCAATAGGCAATAAAGCTATCTTTTTCTTTTTTCGCAATACGACTGCTCGATCAATTTTTCCAAGGGTTTTTCTGCTCAAAATAGTACTAAGATATTTCACTTTCCAGAGAAAAAAGATCAACACAGCTCGCCTTTTTCCTTAGAATAATTCGTTGAAGTATTGATCCAGTATTGATGCTAGAACCACCAACCCCCGCAGGAGAACCATTTGCGACACGTGAGGGAGAGGAGAGTAAGCCAAGAGCCGACTTTGGACAAGTATGCATAAGCCTGGTCGAGAGAGGATGGAAAATAATGCCCAAGAAGGGTACTTATCCAATTAACAAGCAAGGCCCACGCTATGTAAACTTGGTAGATCCACGGGGAAATAGAAAATCAGTTCGAGTTACTGACGAAAACCTCTGGGAGAAACTGAGAGTCGCCGAATCGAAAAGGTTGCATAAGAGGGAAAATCACAAATCGTCAAAAGAGACTGAAAGCGCCCCGCCAAACCGCGAACCGGACTGTTCCAAGCCAGACGAGATGATTCAGACCCAAGTTGCGCCGATCGCAAATTCTGAAGTTTCACCCTCAATCTCGTCAGTATCGTACCAGCCATCTCTTGAGCAGACTAGTTTAGTGCCCAGCTTTACGAATCCACCGAGCGAAATTGAGTTATCTGCAATTACGAAAGAACCGGTAGTCCAAGCTCCAATCCAGAACATTCCCGATAGCACTGAGATTACGTCTCAAACTCAAGAAAGCCATGAGACCAAAGCCGAAATTGTCCAGAATCCTCCGATAGAATTCCAGAATTTTGCCCTCACAAGTCCTGGACTCCAGAAATCAATCTTTGATCTGGGATTTGAAACTCTCCTAGTAGCGCTTCAATCAGAGTCAATAACCCCAGCCGGAATAGTCCAGAAAATCCAGGAATGGAGCATGGAATCGAAGAATCTGATAGAGTATGTCCACAGGTGGCAAGAATCGCAGCAGAAACCTATGCTTCCTGACGCCTCGGAAAAAGATGATCTGATTGCGGAATTACAATCGACATTGAAAGAAACCGAGGGAAAGCTGTCTGAGATGCTAAAATCTCTTCGCGAGATATAATACCGAAAGCCCCAGAATCTCACTGGGGCAACTGTTTTGTTTCTATCCGTTCAGTTTTCAGAATAACGTCGCTTTCCAGTCTTATCAACTTGCTATCGACTAATCTTTCAGCTTCTTCCTTGTTCCGGGCTGAAACTGTTATTTTTACACTTACTTCAAAAGTTGGCAACAGTCGATGTCACAATACAACTCTCCGATTCGATATTCAGTATTAAGGTTTGAACGACATTCCGATTGGCAATAAGCGAGAATATTGTATGAATCCTTTTTAGATTCTCCAACATGTCGAGGGGCATGACAGACGAGGATTATCGAAAGTATTCAACCACCGAAATAACTGACGGAATGAAGAATCTTAAGGCCTGGAAGGTCGTAAAGGGAAAGCTTCACAGGGAACTGGAGTTTCGAACTTTCGACGACGCCATGGCATTCATGATGCGCTCGTCGCTAGAAATTACAAAGCTCGATCATCACCCCGAGTGGTATAACGTCTACACTTGGGTGAAGATCAATCTAGTTACACATGATCTTGGAGGAATTAGCGGTTACGATTTTATCCTTGCAAAGAAACTGGAAGAGATCGCCAAGATCTTCAAGGCTAAGTGAAGAACTGGAACAGGTTCCCCTTCGACTCCAATTAGTTTTATCATAAAACTAATGCACAAGCCAATCAGTTTATTAGATAACTTTCCCCATGATTAATCAAAAGGTGCCATCGATCGCTCGATCTTTTCCTTTTATTTTGAAGGCTAGTCGAATGAGCAATAATTTAGAGCAAGAGAAGGAAGAATCTGTCTCTGAAAAGATTGCGGATTACATTTGGGAAATTTGGCGTGCCTCCAAGACTGCTTCGCATCCTGTTCGAGTCGGCGAGGTTACTCCGGAACAATATTGGATACTTCGCTTTTTGAACACGGCGGGTTCCCAGCGCGTAAAGGACATTGCGTCTTATATCGGGACGACTCCCAGTCCCGTTACAATTTCAGTAAAGAGATTAGAACGGCAGAATCTTGTAAAGCGAGAAAGAAATACCAAGGATGAGCGAGTGGTAACTGTCCATCTCACAAAGCAAGGCAAAGAACGATTTGAGACCTGGAGATTGCGAAGGAGAAAAGCAACTTCTGTAGTATTTGATTCGTTGAACTCTAACGAGAAGAAGTCTTTGTTGGGATTATTGCAAAAAGTTGCGTTGTCCATTAATTAGGTATTACAAGAATGTACGCCATTGAAGCAAGCAAACTAACGAAGACTTTTGGTAAGGGCTTCGTTGCCGTAAAAGGTATCGATCTGACCGTCGAGGAAGGGGAAATTTTCGGATTGCTCGGTCCAAACGGAGCAGGGAAGACGACGACCATCAGAATGATAATTACTCTGACAAAACCTACCTCAGGAACAATCTCCGTGCTGGGCGTCGATGCGGTAAGAAAACCTTCGCAGATCCGTCAGATGATCGGTTACGTTCCCCAAGCGGTTTCGGTTGATGGAGACTTGACGGCCTATGAGAATCTATTGATATTCTCGAAACTCTTCCACGTCGATCGCCACATCCGAAAGAAGAGAATCGAAGAAGCTCTCGAATACATGGATTTGAGCGATAGGACTAATGATCTGGTGAAACACTTTTCCGGAGGATTGATGCGAAGGCTGGAGATCGCCCAATCTCTCGTCAACCGACCTAAAGTCCTCTTTTTGGATGAGCCCAGCATCGGACTAGACCCCACCTCGAAAAGGCAGGGGTGGAAGTACGTGAAAAATTTGAATCGGGAGTTCGGCGTTACAATATTCATTACTACGCACGACATGCTCGAAGCTGACGAACTCTGTGATAGGATCGCAATCATGAGTCGCGGCGAGATCGCAATCATGGGTTCGCCCGTTGAATTGAAAAATTCAGTCGGCGGGGACATGATAATCGTCAAGACTACCATTCCGATCACCAACGTACTTCTTCCTAGAGAACTGGGTTCAATCATCAACACAGATCATAATGAAATCAAAATCCAGACTATAGGGGCAGTGGAACTAGCACTCCCGCGAGTAATGGAATTTTTCTCCACGACTGGTACAACTATTGAGTCGATTTCGATCAGCAAACCGAATTTGGAAGATGCGTTTACAAAGTACACAAAGGTGGCCCTACACGAGGATCAGGTCGCAGAATTGTACAAGGAAGCGAGGGTCGCACGCCGTAGTTTCCAGAGGCATTCAGGTTAGTGGTGGAAATATGTCATCAATTATCTCTTCGCTTAACAGATCGGTCGAAAGTGCCCTTACTATAGCGGAGATGGAAGCAAGAAAAATTCGGCATGATTCGACAGAACTCTGGTCTAGGGCAATTCAACCCGCTCTGTGGCTTTTGATCTTCGGGGAAGTATTCAGCGGCATAAGAGCCGGACTGGCTCCAGCCGGATTTACATATCTGCAGTACATTGCTCCGGGCATCTTGGCTCAATCAGTACTATTCATTGCCATTTTCTACGGAATAACGGTTGTCTGGGAGCGAGACGTCGGGTTACTGACGAAATTAATGTCAACGCCCTCCCCCAGAACGTCGATAATCGTCGGCAAGGCTCTTGCATCGGGCGTGAGAGGGATTTTTCAGGCCATAGTGATTTTCGTCCTAGCACTTATTTTGGGTGTGACAATTAATCTTGGCCCGTTGAACATCCTCGGTGTCCTTTCCGTGACCGTATTGTTTGCCATGTGCTTTTCGTGTCTATCGATGTTCATCGCTTCTCTCCTCAGGACAAGAGAAAGAATGATGGGAATTGGTCAAGCGATAACCATACCGCTATTTTTTGCGAGCAGTGCGATCTACCCGCTTTCGTTGATGCCTTTCTGGCTGAGAGCTATTGCCGTCTTTAATCCTCTGACCTACGTCGTAGATGCTTTACGTGCTCTGCTACTTCCGAATTATCAGGCAGACCTACTGCTAGATGTATCCGCTCTAGTAATAGCAACTCTTCTGTTTACGGCGCTTGCCTCGATCTCCATCAAACGATTGATCGACTGAATTTCCACTTAGAGCGTTGAGGAATATTTCTTCTTTTCAGCATCGACAGATTTTCGTTTGATCACTGCTTGAGCCGAGGCAAGCCTGGCGATCGGAACTCTGTATGGCGAGCATGAAGTATAGTTCACACCGACCTCGTTGATGAAGAATTCAATACTCTCCGGATCTCCACCGGTCTCTCCGCAGACTCCCACTTCGAGATTCGGGTTTTGCAAACGTCCGTCTTCGGTCGCGATCTTCATCAATCTGCCTACTCCTTTCTTATCGACTACTTCAAACGGATTGTTCGGAAGAATCTTCTCTTCAACGTATTTTACGAGGAACTTGCCTTCCGCATCGTCGCGAGACATTCCGAAGGTCATCTGGGTCAGGTCGTTCGTCCCGAAGGAGAAAAAGTCTGAGTACTTTGCTATGTCGCCGGCAGTAACGGCTGCCCTGGGAGTTTCGATCATCGTGCCAACGGGAGAATCAGGGAGTATCCGTTTGATCAGTTCCCGGAGGCGGACAAGCTCGTTTGCTTCTGAAGTGAGCGGTAGCATAATCTCCGCCCTAACATTAATCCCCTTGGCTTCAACAGCGATCTTTGCTTCGGCGATAGCCTGGGCCTGCATTTCATAAATCTCAGGGTAGGTCATGCCGAGTCTGATACCCCTGTGTCCGA
>DATNHH010000042.1:0-3401 GCA_035605055.1 Nitrososphaerales archaeon | reverse complement strand
TCTGGGGAGTTGACCAGAGAACATACCTTTCCGAGATTGTTTGCGAGGGGTACAATTTCATTCTAACCTCTGTCTCCGCCGAAGGGCTGGATGATAATTGGCTTGGAAGGTCGATCGATAAACAGGCTCTCGTAGAGCTCCTGGACCTGTCTACGAAATATCGATTCAACCCGGCTCTCGAAGGCGGCGAAGGAGAAACTATCGTCCTCGACTGTCCCCTATATCCGCGTAACCGTATCGAGATTACTGAATCCGAAAAGAAATGGAATGGCTATGAAGGACTACTTGAGATCAGAAAAGCGAGACTAGTGATTAAGGATGTCAATAATCACAGTCAAAATATTCCAGAGAAGGGTAAGATTTTTGAGAGTACTTCATAAATTGAACTATTAAGGGTCGAAGATAATTTTAGAATTCTAATCTTAAAAGCCCTCAACCACACAATCTTTTTGTTCTTGATCAGAAAGTAATCCTTCCGGAATTGGAATCCCGGAGACCTTTTTTCGAAGATGACTCGCTAACTAGACCGGGAACTTTCGAATCGATTCTACACACTTAAATCAAAGCAACGACCAAGATTTGAGATTCCATGCTAGACAAACTGAGGGAAGGATTTCAAAATGCTGTTAACAAGCTAATTGGATCTGCTTCAATCGACGAGAAGGAGATTAAGGAGTTCGTTAAAGATATCCAGAGGACTCTTCTCTCGAGCGATGTTGACGTAAGGATAGTTCTCGAAATTTGTCAGAGAATTGAGAAAAGGGCCGTTGAGGAAAGGCCCCCTCCGGGTCTTCCAAGAAAAGACCAGATCGTGAAAATACTGTACGAAGAATTTGTGAGAATCCTCGGAGAGGGAGGAAAGTTGGATCTCCCTACGAACAGATCCAATGTCATCCTCATCGTTGGAATTCAGGGTAGCGGGAAGACCACAACCATTGGAAAACTCAGCAGGCACCTCGTAAAGAAGGGCTATCGAGTCAGCGTTATTGCAGCGGACACGTTCAGGCCAGGTGCGGTGACCCAATTGAAGACAATCTGCTCCGACATCAACGTTCCCGTGTTTTCAATCGATGACGAGAAAAACTCGGTTAAAGTAGCAAAAATGGGAGTCGAGCATTTCCGGGTGCAAAACTCCAACGTAATAATTGTGGATACTGCGGGCAGGCACAAAGAGGAGAAGGGTTTGCTCGATGAGATGAAACAGATCTCGGGTGCTGTTCGCCCGGATTTTGCTTTCCTAGTTCTAGACGGGACTATCGGGAAGGCTGCTTTTGGTCAGGCCTCTGCTTTCCATAACGCTGTGCCCGTCGGCGGAATAATAATCACCAAGCTGGATGGAGCAGCAAAGGGAGGCGGAGCTCTAGCAGCGGCTGCAGCTACAGGGGCGAAGATATTTTTTATCGGCACCGGTGAGCGAGTCGATGATTTGGAAGCATTCAATCCGACCAGGTTTGTTGGCCGTTTGTTAGGCATGGGAGATCTGCAAGCATTGCTCGAGAGGGCAAAGGAGCTAGAATCGGTTGCAGACGACAAGCAGATCAAACGAATGATGTCCGGTAAACTTACTATGAACGATTTTCTTCTCCAGATCGAGTCAGTAAAGAAAATGGGTTCCCTCAGAAAGATTCTGGAATCTTTACCGGGATTCTCGCAAGCTAACATGCCTACAGAGAACATTGAAGAGATAGAGGGAAAAATGAAATACTGGCGGGCGATGATACAAGCAATGACACCGACCGAAAGGGACGATCCCGAGCTTCTGAATTCCCAGCGAATCAAGAGAATTGCAAGAGGAACAGGCGTCCCTGAAAGAGAAGTAAAGGACCTGCTAACGAGATACAAGCAGGCCAAGTCAGTCATGAAGGCTAGTAAAGGCAGACAGTTTAGAGCAATGATGAAACAGATGAACAGGCAGGAATAATCCTATCTGTCTGAGAATCTGTTCAGGAAATAATTCTGACTATCTTTTCAAATGTAAACGCTGTCGAAACTTCTAGGTTAAAGAGAAAATCGCTCCCAGGGAATAAACAGAGAATGAAATCCGCCGTCCTCCTTCAAGGGATTGTTCTTTGTAAATTCTGTCAACAGAGAGACGGACTGAAATTTGAGACTGCGCTTGACCCGGATTCGTGTTACGTATGCAAAGGCATGTTGACAGCTCTGAAGCCTCTGGCAGACGAAATCATAATTAGATTGAAAGAGTATGAATTCGAATCTTTCTTGGCTGGGGCATCAGTTCCACAGTCGATTTTGGATAGAGAAGACGAGTTAAGGTCTAGACTCAAAATCAAGGGTCGAGACGGCATCAAATCCCAGATCAACAAGATATTGAGCAAACGGGTCAAACAACGCACAGGAAAGAGCGTGAATTATTCGCGGCCGGATGTAACTATCCTGGCGTCGATGGTTGATAGACAGATTACTATCAACCCAAGATCGATATGGCTCAGTGGAAATTACACGAAGCTTGTTCGCGGTTTGCCCCAGAGAAGCTCTGCTTGTAATATTTGCAGTGGACTGGGTTGTGCACAGTGCGATTTTCGAGGCAAATCCGTAGTCAGCGTCCAAGCGAAAATTACCGATTTTCTCATCAAGAAATTCTGCGCGGAGAGCTGTAATTTTGTGTGGTTGGGGAGCGAAGATGAAAATAGCCTCGTTGGCGGGTCTGGAAGACCGTTTTTCGTCGAGGTGACGAGACCGAAGAAAAGATCTGGGATGGAAGGCCCACAAGTGAGCCGAAGGGTCAAAGCAGCGACATTTAGATCAAAAGAAATTCAAATCAAGAACCTCGAAATTCTAGACCGCAGAGTTACGAATGTTCCTCAATTTGGGATAAGAGCACGAATATACCTGAGAAGAATGCCAGAAGGAAAGACAATAGAAATCTCCGAGCTCGACGCCATTAGGGAGAGATTCTCAACTGTTCTTGTCAGCGTCCGGCTTTCTAGAAAGTTCAGAACTGTTCAAAGAGAAATTCAAGAAATTCGCGGGAAAGTTCTACATGAAGGTGAATCAATCGAACTGGAAGTGCGTTGTGACGGCGGGATACCTCTAAAAAAGCTCGTGTTAGGTCAGGACGGCACCGTTGAACCAAACCTTTCCCAGTACTTTGGCTCTTACGAAATTGAAAGAGACGAGCCCTTTGATATTCTCGAAGTAAAGATCAAGCCGAGTCGCCTGCAGCGTCTTGGCGCATCTCACGAAAATGAGGCCGATGATGAGAGTGATTTATCGAAATCTGACAACGGGAGCCAGTACGATTAGAGAATAACATTGTAAATCATTCCTGTCCCTCGAATTGAAATCGCGTAAACCGTTTGAATAATCTGAACTTGGATGAATTCCCTCTGCCGCCTATTGTTGAGCCTCATCATCAAAATGTGCAGCTGACCTTTAGGTCT
>DATNHH010000041.1:0-4511 GCA_035605055.1 Nitrososphaerales archaeon | reverse complement strand
TGTAATCATGGTCAGCCACAACGTTGAAGAAATTGTGGAGCTTGCGGACAAAGTGATAGTACTTTCTGCAAGACCTGGACATGTCGTCGGTGATCTGACTATCGATCTTCCGAGGCCTCGAAACAAGAAATCAGAAGAGTTTTACGAGTGGGTAGACAAAATCTATTCGCTTCTTGCGACCTGAGTGAAATCGCTTGGATACTTCCCCAAATTCAAAACAGACGATTGCAGATACAAATCCGTTCATTATGCCTGCGAATGTTAGGGCAGGACAGGTTCTTGGACTCGTCGAGATAGTCGGTGGTCTCGGAACTGCTGTCGATGCTGCGAAACTCGCCGACGAATTCGCTGCTGACCTTGTTACACTTTTACCTATTTTGGACACTGGAGAGATGCTTGGCCTAGTCAAAGTAGAAAAGGGCGATATCTCGCTCACCGAATTCGGTGTGAAATTCCAGAAAACTTCGAAAAATAAGGTTCGGCTCTTGAAAGATCAACTTTCAAGGACAGAGCCATTCAAAACCGCACTTGAGATCGTTAGCCAAAAAGGCAGTTCCACAGCCCCGGAGATAGCAGAAGTCCTCTGGGAAAAAGGGATTAGATGGCACCACACGCCTGAAATAAACGAAAAGCTAGTCCACACTCTTCTGATCAACTGGGCCATATACGCTGGATTGTTAAGCTACAGTGCTAATGGAAAATTCCAAAAGGGTTAAGCGAAGACCAAGAGTGAGCCGATTAAGAAGAGCAGTGCGGAAGCACCTGCTCCGATCAATGCCATCTCAAGACCTGCTTTCCAGAATCTTCTTCCGGACAATTTTCCCTTCCAACCTCCTGAAACAAAAAGGAAGATCAGGGAAGTAGAAACTGAGATAATTATCGAGTCAGATCTAACAGGACTGAGCAAGTATCCAATTAAAGGAATTAACGCGCCTAGAAGAAAGGATAGCCCGATTACTGATGCTACTTTAAGAGGATTCTCCAATTCTTCCTTATGAAGATGAAGTTCATGCATTAGGAGGTCGTCAAGCCACTTTCTCTTGTCAGCAGTTATCCGATTGACTACCATCTGGGATTCATCTGGAGTCAAGCCTTTGCTCAGGTAGAAGTTTTGAAGCTCTTGTCTTTCTTCTTCTGGCTCCTGCTCTATCTCCTTTAATTCTCTTCGAGAGTCTTCTTCGAAGAGATCTTCATCCGCTTTGGCAGCACTGAGGCCACCGAAAAACATCGAGACGGCTCCCGCGAGCATCGATGCGATTCCTGCAAATCTTATGAAATCGATTGATTGGACCGCTCCAGCAAAACCCGCCATAAAAGCAACATTCGTGACAACGCCATCAGTTAGCCCTAGAGCCAGGTCGCGAATAAATCCCCTTGCCGGAATGTGCTTATGTTTCTCCTCGATTTTTCCTTTAATTTGCTGGGGGGCGATCGTATTTTTCTCCTCAGCAGGCTGCTCCAAATCAAGACTTCACCGGATGCGAAAAACTGACGAATTAGATCCGGTTGGCAAATGTTGCCCTTTAGGCTTTGCGCATCCCGGAACCTCGATGATGACGGAGTCGATAGACATGGGTTTTTTCTTCATTTTCCCAATAAGCACGCATGCAGTCCCTGTTCTGGAAGAGATGGTCAAGAAACTGGGAATGAGCAAAAGATTTCCCGCATTCCGCACATTTCTCGGAAATTTGCTTTGACCCCGAAACTTCGGAAATCTCGTCCAGTCCGGCACTCAAGCCAAATCTGCTATATATTGTATAGCACGTTATATCTAAACGTTATTCAAAATTCCACGCTATAAGGGCTAGCAGAGAGACTTGTGAAAATTAGCGTAGAATCTAAGCGAAGAGACTACTTTTCATCGTGCATTTTTCGATGAAAGATTACTCGTTGTCGAAAGCTTTTGCTGTCTTGGTCTTCTATTTTCAAACCGCAGAACGGGCATTTCCACTTTTGAATGGTCGTGTCGGACACAATGGGTCGCGTTCCTGGCTTTGTTTAGTACTTTGTTTGAATATATATCATTTAGCCGGAGTTACTTTCAACCCCTCTATCGAATGACTGTGACTGCAGTTCCGAGACAGTTAGTCAACAAGTAACCCTCACTACGACTAGAAATGACAGTGGAACTATCATAATGAGTAAAGTCACTTCTCAAGAACAAATAGTAAAGTCGTTCTCGGACGCTCTCGTATCAATAGTCGGCAGAGTCTCCCCTTCCGTCGTCCAGGTCAGCTCAGGTCGCGGATTCGGTACCGGCGTGGTTTGGGATGATGAAGGTCACGTTGTTACCAATAATCATGTCGTCGGAAGATCAAACCGAATTGAGGTCTCCAGTCCGGATGGCAAGACCTTCGAAGCCTCAATTGTAGGGCAGGACAGGTACTCTGACATAGCTGTGTTGAAGATTGAAGGCCATCTACAATCAATTCAGCGTGGTGAGTCGGAAAACCTGGCCACTGGACAGTTTGTCCTCGCACTTGCAAACCCCTTCGGCGACAGGGTGTCGGCGGCTTCCGGCATAGTAACGAGTCCCAAGGGTCGTATGGGCGGCCCCTGGTCGGATGACCAGATCATAACCGATGTTCGGTTGAATCGAGGTTATTCTGGTGGACCTCTCCTAGATGCAAGCGGTAACATGATCGGAATGAATACTGCATACGTTGCCAATCGAGGAATAGCCATCCCGGTCGGTGTTTTGACGACTGTGGTGAAGGAGATAATGAGCAAAGGCTCAATTAAAAGAGCATATTTAGGAATTGTCTCAAACCCTCTAACTCTTCCGGAAGAAGTTGCAAAAGAAATCGGTCAGACGGAAGGACTAATCGTTCTATCGGTTGAGCAGGGGACTCCAGCGAAGAAAGCGGGAGTCGCGGTAGGCGATATCATAGTGAAAGTAGATTCGAGGAAAGTAGAAAGTTTCAACGATCTCTTCAGGATACTCAAGAGTGGATTGATCGGGACAGAGGTTCAACTATCCGTTCTTCGTGGGGAAAAGTTGACCGAGCTATCCATTACTCCGAGCGAAGCTTAGGCAGGCAAGGTTCCCACCTGAGGGTGGGATCGCTTTTTTTACTTTGACGTGAATTTCGTCGACTCGACCTTCAGCAAGATTCATCTTCGCGAGGCTTATTCTAACCAATTCTGGATTGCGTACTAATCGAGTCACAGCTTTTGAGTTTCAGAAAGTCCGATTACTGTCTTCCAATCTCTCGTAGTCCCGATAACTTCAAACGATGATTCAATGAAACTGTTCGGAAACCCAAAACTACCCTTCATGGAATGGGAGATGCTAAAAATGTCCAAATTCCTTCTGTGTATCAATTCGACATCGCCCTTCTGAGAAAGTACTGGAATCTTTACTTTCTTCTGCGGGTCCTGAGCCATGAAGGTGACGTAAAATTTTGGTGGGTCCGCCTTCGAGTCTTTGAAGGGGATTAAGATCAACAATTGATCGAACTTCTTCTATACTGCGAAGAAGAATAGGAGCCTTTACGCCAAGAGCCCTTCCCAATTTTTTATCTAAATATTCTGCTTGCGGCGCAGACTCGCTTTCAAAAATTACATTCCCACTTGCCTTATACGCTGATACACGAGCTAGTCCCAAGGACTCGAACCCGCTCTTAAGATCGGACATTTTGACAAGATTGTGGCCTCCCACGTTTATTCCACGAAGAAAGGCAACGTATTCGGACAAGATAGGGACTCAATTTACATTTCAGAGGTTCGGAGAGGATCAATTATTCCAAGATTGTTGTCCGGAAGAAGATTCCTTGCGTAAAGCTTTCTTTACCTTGACCGGATCCACTTCTATGTTTGGGTAAAGAGGCTTCAAGTTTTGCTGCGGATAGATGTCTTTCATCTCTCGAGGTTCCCCATCCGCGAACACGGTGGGAGCGAACCACTTCGATCCGAATGCAACATAGCTTAACAATATGGGGAGGGTATCCCATCCTTTCTCGGTCAGACCCCATTTCACAAACCGCGGTGATTTGCGATCATCGATTCTGGTTATCATCCCAGATTGCTCTAATTCTTTGAGTCTCATGGATAGAGCTCTGGGCGTAATTCCTGGAATCATTCGAGTCAGATCGCTGAATCGTTCTGCCTTACGCATTGACATTTCACGGAGGATGTGCATGGTCCACTTCCTTCCAAGCACACCAAGACTGGCAGCGATCGGACAGCTCGAGAATTCTGCAGCTGAAGCAATTGGCGTTCCTTTGACCCAGAAACGAAGGGGGTCCTGAGGCGTAGGCTTTAGAACCATAACGAGTTTCTGAGAAAACTTCAGATGTATTTTAGTATATTTACTTAGTATAGCAACTTTGCTATACTTTTCATCCCTAAGATCGATAAATACCAGTTTGTTTCATAGAAGTGCGATCTTCAATGTTAAACAAAGCAGGTTTTGCAACATTCGTAACAATAAGAGACATGGACAGGGCAATCAAGTTTTACACCAAGACTCTTGGTGGCAAGCTTCAGGAGAGAGCGCCCGGCGAAATGAA
>DATNHH010000040.1:0-3412 GCA_035605055.1 Nitrososphaerales archaeon | reverse complement strand
TCGACACCAACCAGATCTTCAATCCAAAACAACCATGTTGTCGGTTCTCTAGAAATAATTACCTAAATAATTGAACTTTGGAATTTAGAAATATGGCCTTGCCGTTTCGAATAATGTGTGCCGACTGCGGTTGCTTCCCTTCAGACTGTATGAATAGTCCGAATCCAAGGGAGTGCACGAATTGCAACCGAGAAGAATGTTGTTGTTGGGACGAAATTCACAGTCTAAGTCATTTCTGACTTTCCAGTAAGATTCAACGAAACTGACAATCTGTATCGATTTCCGGTACTAAGAATTCTCTATTGTTGGAGTAAATAACGTCGTACGATGATTCGTAGATAAATGAATAATGGGATTTCCTTTTACGCTTTTGTCCCGGTAAGTTGACAGTTCAGAAGATTTTGAAGTACCAATGTCTCTCTTGCGGCAGGATTGTGTCATCGAGACTGCCTCATTTGCACAAGAACAAAGAATTGGGATATTGCGAAAATTTCAATGTGAATAATTATTCGAATTTTTCCGATGGACCCTTAATTGACTGAACAGCTTATCCATGAAGATTTATCCAGCGTACGGTTCTTCCCACGATTATCGATGGATTGCTTTGGTAGTTCGTGATAATCTAAGAGATTTCTAGATTGTGCTAGAATCGGAAAATCAAATTCGATAGTTTTCAGTTAATTCATAGCAAGAGAACAACAAGCGTCGGTTTTCTGTCATTCAATTTTAAGAGCAACACTACGATAGGGTACGGGAGTCTTGAAAGAAGAAGATCGTTAGAGATTCAACTAGATGTAGGAAAGAATGAATGGAAAAAATCCCACCAAAACCCCAAGTAAGATGAATCCGACTGCTACGATCCTATTGAACCAAACCGATCCTTTGACTATTACTTTCTCTAAGGCGATTACACCTGCAAGAGCTGCCATAATCGGAATGCTCATTGCCCCAACTGCGAGCATTACTAGCATGTATGCCCAGCAACATCCAACACAAAACGTGCCGTGACTGAAACCCATTCGAAAGGCTCCTGACAAACCCTTGCTCGCACGGGTAGCGAAAAACCCGAATGGAGAGATGCATTGCGAAAGGCATCTGGTCTTCAGAGAGGAGAATTGGTAGATCCCTGTCGCGATCAGGATCGCGCTCGGAACAATAGTTGAAAGGGTGACAAGAAAAGGCAAAGTTGTTGCTAGCATAATAGCCCCATAAACAGCCAGATAAGCACCCATGCCCAGCAATGCGTATGTCGCAAGATATCCAGCGAGAAAGATCGGAGTTCCTGCAAACTTTGCAAGACGTGGATTTGCTTCGAGTTTTGTCTTGACCTTATCGTAAAACAACACCATTGGAATCATAGCGGGGAACATCATTGCTGCCATTCCAATAACCCACACCACTTCAAAGAAACCTACTGACGAAAGGGAGAGTGAAGAAACGATCGCAGCTACTCCATTTGTACTCATAATCCCTGACGAACTGTTCATCATCATTATGGGCATCAGATAATATGAGGCAAGCCAAGAAATCGCAGCTGCTGTCAGCAGGACAACTGTGACAGAAACTGCTAATTTGTCGGGAACAAAAATAGGGACAGACGGCCTTGATTCGGACGAAGGACTCGACATGGGTTCTTTCAAATTCTCGTAATATTATCCACAGATTTAGGCATAAGATCCCGAGAGGCGTTTTACGAAAAAAAATCAGCTAAGGACCCTTATACGCAAAGGGTGAATAGAAACCATTCTTCTCTGAGACTTCCCAGTTCATACCATGATCATGGTAGCTTAGCTTCTTCGATTTTGAAACGACGATGCTTTCTCCCGGTGCAACTGCCAAAGGGTGGTTGGTAATAGTAACATTAGACCCTCCTTGGCCTTGTATTGCTTCTATTTCCGCTTCCGCGACGTTTGGTATCTTCAAGCTTCGTTTCTTTCCATCTGCAGAGTAGTTGAATTCGACTGCACTAACTCCCAACACCTTACCGATAAACGATCCCAAGATTGCCGGATGACCACCAGCTTGACCACCGAAGATCTGAGTGAGCGCACCCCTCTGAGCGTCACTAGCTTTCGCGTCTAAATAGAGTGCAGCGTCCCATTTTACCTTCAACATATGTCCAGGAGAGTGAGCAGCCAACGCCACGTTCAATCCATTCAAATTCACATTTCCAAGGTTTCCATTATCCACATGCCAGGCGACCAAAACTGTGCAATCGCCAGTCGAAGGAGGTCCCAAGAAAATACAGGGGCATCCAGTTTCACAGTTACATGTTTCGAAATATGATCCTTTTAGATTCCAATTATCTGCCATTTAGTCAGAACGTCCCGTTTCGGATAATTTGGGGCTTGTTAATAAATCCAACGTAATTAATCCCCTGAGCGAGCTACGAACTGAAGACTTCTCTAAGGTAACCGTTTTGAAACGAGTCAGAGTCGGTGGCTATCAAAACTAACTTAGAAATGTGTAACAAATCATAGTCTCTTCGCCAAATAGGTAAATCTGGATAGTCTTTTTTCCCGAGCCAAAGTATGAGTAACTTCTAGAAATTTTTGAAGGCCTTCGTATTCGGCTTCTCCTTCGATTTTGACTAGAGCTTCTCTTCGCTTTGATCTAGCATCATGCCACCGCTTTGCAACGATCTCCATATTGGAGGTTGAGTCTTCCTTATCCAACAGATCAAAGCCAGACTCTTTCAGCACAATTTCGTCGACACCCGGAGGAGTGAAAAGAAAGAAACCAATCGAGCTTCGGATTGCAATCTCAATGTTACTCACAATCCCTGTTACCGTTATAGGATCTGTGAAAAGCAGTCTTCCGTCCTGTTTCAAGATCCTGTGCCATTCATGGAGCACGCTGGCTCTATCTGGTAGATGATTGATTGAATCCACGCAAATCAGCGAGTCAAACGACTCGTCATCAAAAGGAAGCGACTTGCTCCCATCAGCAACCTGAAACTGGACCCGAGAATCCAGGTTCATAGCTCGCGCCAGCTCCTTTGCCGTGTTTATCCCTTTTTCATTAATGTCGATCCCAACAACTCGTGCTCCTGAAACCTCCGCCATCCTGAGTGCCGGACGACCAGATCCGCACGCGACCTCAAGTACTCTGGATTGTGGGTTTGCTCTGAGATGGAGGATGAATTTCAGGTGTTCGTTGTACGTGAGCCAGCTATTTTGGCCAATATCCATGCCAAATGCTTCGTTTCGAACTTCCCGTAAGATTGATTCAGAAAAATTGCCATACGTATTGTCGTAGAATTTGAGGGGCTCGGACATTTGCCAGTACTCTTTCCGTGAAGGAGAGCCCAATATTTAAGAAAAAGAACCATGGACTTGTCCTCACTAATTGAGCCTCTATCCTCCTTCGCATTTCGAGCACAGTTCTCTAGAACAAGAGCCCTATGAAGCTT
>DATNHH010000039.1:0-3094 GCA_035605055.1 Nitrososphaerales archaeon | reverse complement strand
TGTACCAGGGGATGCAGGTTCTGCGCGGTTAAGAGTGGTAATCCAAACCTTTACGTTGATGAAATGGAACCCGTCAAGATTTCAATTGCCCTAAAACAAATGGGCCTTTCGTATGTGGTTCTTACGTCCGTAGATCGCGACGATCTTTCCGACGGAGGAGCGGCTCACTTTGCGCAAACTATCGTTGAGACCAAGAGAAGAAATCCAGAGCTTCTTGTTGAAGTTCTGACACCAGATTTCAAAGGCGATATCGAAGCGATAAGGAAGATCGTCGCTGCGCATCCTGATGTCTTCGCTCACAACCTTGAAACGGTCGAACGTTTACAACGAAAAGCACGTGACATCCGGGCGGGATACTCCCAATCACTAAAGGTTCTGAAAACAGTCAAGGAGTTAGATCAGTCGATTTACACAAAATCCTCACTTATGCTTGGGCTAGGCGAAACTGACGAGGAGGTTGTAAAGTCGATGCAGGATCTTCGGGATATCGGAGTAGATGTCCTTGCAATCGGGCAATATCTTAGACCATCTAGCTGGCATCTCGATGTCGAACGTTATATTCCTCCTTCAAAATTTGAAGAGTTTCGAACCATAGGCGAGTCAATGGGCTTTCGTTATGTCGCAAGTGGTCCTCTTGTCAGGACTTCTTACCGAGCCGGCGAGTATTTTATGGAAAGCATGATTCGACAAAAGAAAAACAACTAGTTTTTTCTGGACGGATTTCTTCGCAATATGACCAAAAACGTAGATGAAGTAGTGCCAGGAATCTTCAAGATAGCTCTACCAGTTCCAATATCTTCCCTGAAGAGCGTTTTTGTTTACCTTTTCAAGGATCAAAATGAAAACTTGTTAATCGATACTGGTTGGAGCGGAGAAGAATCGTGGGAGGTTTTGAAATCTGCTTTCGCTGAGATTGCATTCCATTCAAAAGACTTGAAGAAAATTGTAATTTCTCATTTTCATCCTGATCACTTCGGACTCTCTTCGAAGCTGAAAAAAGAAGCTCCAGATTCCAAGCTAATGATGCATGAATTTGACACCGAAGTGATCAGAGGTTCCAAAGTCGAATTCGAAAGATTCCTGAACAAACTAAATAATTTCATCTCAATTAACGGGGTCCCTCAATCAGACCTGAGAAAAATGACGGAAGCGACGGCACCTTTTGTAAAATACATCGATCCGGCTAAACCAGATTTTGTATTGAAGGGAGGCGAGAAATTAACGGTTGGAAAATTCAAACTCAAAGTAATCTGGACGCCGGGACATACAAAAGGAAACATCTGTATCTATGACCAAGGAGGATCCCACGTGCTTTTTTCTGGAGACCATGTGCTCCCAACAATTACCCCAAACGTTTCCTTGACGCCGAACTACGAAGGTGACCCACTCGGGGACTATTTGTCTTCGATAGAGGCCGTCGGCAAACTCAATCCTGTTTCCAAGGTTCTACCCAGCCATGAGTTTGTGTTCGAAAATCTCCATGAAAGGCTCGTCGAGATAAAGAGGCATCATAAAGAGCGATTGGAAGACACTCTTCATGCTCTGAAATCACCGAAGGCAGTCTCGGCGTTTGAAGTAGCTTCGAAGCTTCACTGGTACACGGGATCATGGGAAAAACTGTCCGCATGGGAAAAAAGGGCTGCCTTGCTTGAAACTCTGGCTCACCTAGAATATCTAGCCAGAAAGAATCAAGTAGTGAGGACAAAGAAGGGAAAGATTGTCTATTTTTCTCGTGCAGGCTGACTGCGATCAAGAGTCGAAAATGGGTTTCGAAAATTGCTCCCGAGATATAGGACAGGTTTGTAGTCTTCAAACTTCCAGCTTTCGTCAAAGTCAAGAGATGCCATAGCCCCTAATAATCGCCCCACGAATAAGTCGTGATCTCCTACCTCGAACACGGATTCCTTTTGGCAGATGATGTAAGCGGCGGATACTTTCAGGACTGGAGCGGCAAAGACAAGAGAATATGGAATATTGAGAGCCTTTAGCTTATTCTGAGATTTGTTTGTGGAAGACAACTGAGACACGATTTTCTTATCGGACAAGTTGAGCCAATTTATCGAAAAATTCTTTGCCTTCTTCAAAACGGCATTAGTCTTCGATTCTCTGCGAACCGAAACCCCAATCATAGCCGGTTCGTCCGAAACAGACATGCAACTGTTTGCAGGCATCGCAGCCACCAACGAACGATACTTCGCAGAAAGGATTACAGGAACCTGAGGATAAAAGAGACGATAAGCAAGAGTCGGCTTTACTGCGAGCCTCGGAATGCGCCTATTCAATAGATTGTTCAGTTTGGAGCTCCCTCAATAAGCATGCTCCCAGCTTTGGCAACCGCTGAGATATCCTCCGTGTTCATGCTAATTGGTTGAAGGATTGGCAGTTTAAGACCAACTTTCGTGTACTCTCGAATCCTCTCGCACACCTGGTCAGCTGTGCCCGTGAGAGTGAACGACTCCAACATTTCGTCCTTTATCGATTCAAAGGCACCCGAGAGGTTTCCCCGGAAGTAATTCTCTGCTATAGGTTTTTTGAGAGCTGGATCAATTCCGGTACCCTCATAGAGATAGTCATCCTGAACCGAGAGCATGTATGCAACAAACGGATCCCTTCTTGCCCTTGCGAGCGCATCTTGTTTAGAATGAGAGACCAGCGTTAGAAGATAAGCCGCGACGTCTATCTCATTTATCGATCTCGGCGACGCAAAAGACGAGATGGTAGAAACAATTAGTCCCAAAGATATTGTGGACTCACCCCCCTTAGCGAGATAGCCGTCGGCATGTTTTGCGGTCAGCTTGAGCATCTGAGTTTTCCAACCAGCCACGTATATCGGTAATTTTCCATTAATTCGACCCAGCAAAGATTTCACATTTTTGAGGTTGAACACTTTGCCGGAGTAGTTTAGAGCGTTACCACTCCAAATCCCGCGACAGATTTCCATCGTTTCCTTCAATGCAGCGATGGGCATCTTGTGACTAATCCCCATGAGGTCTAGCCGGGCTGGAAATCCCGTTCCAATTCCGAGACATACCCTACCAGAACTTGTTTCGTGAATGGTCGCCGCGGTCATGGCAAGTGAGGCCGGGTTTCGAAC
>DATNHH010000038.1:0-4295 GCA_035605055.1 Nitrososphaerales archaeon | reverse complement strand
TGAACGCCGTTTTTCGCTGCTAGCTCTGCAGCTTCGAGCGCGACGTGAAGCATTGCGCCGTAAGCAAAAATAGTAAGATCAGTTCCCTCTCGTGCAACCCTCGCTTTGCCGATAGGAACAGTGTATTCACCGTCCGGGACTTCACCCTTGACAGCCCTGTAGATCCTCTTAGGTTCAAGGAAAATTACCGGATCTTCGTCTCTGAGCGATGCCAGAAGCAATCCCTTCGTATCGTAAGGAGTCGCGGGAATCACGACCTTGAGGCCGGCAGTGTGGCAGAAGTAAGCTTCACTGCTCTGCGAATGATAGTGCCCTCCCTTTATCCCGCCACCGTAAGGTGCTCTGACGACAAGATGGCAGGAATATTGCCCTCCTGAGCGATATCGAAGCTTTGCGAGATTAGTGACTATCTGATCAAAGGCTGGATAAATGAAATCGAGGAACTGGATTTCTGGGACGGGGTTCAATCCATAGATTGCCATCCCGATAGCCGTTCCGATGATGCCGGACTCGGCAAGAGGAGTATCGATGACTCGGTCCTGACCGAATTCATCATATAGTCCCTCAGTTGCCCTAAAAACTCCACCATCCTTTCCAACGTCCTCGCCCAGAACGATTATGCGGTCGTCTCTTCGCATCTCCTCCCTCAGAGCTTGATTTACTGCTTGAACTATGTTAATGACTGGCAAAAGAAATAATCTAGACCTCTTCCTCGAACTGTTCTTTCAAATTCCACGGCATCTCGGCGTATACTTCCTCAAACATCGTTTTCATGTCGGGTAACGGCACCTGCTCCTGCTCTTTTATCGCATTATTTATTTCTGCTTCATTTTCTTTTTTGAGAGTATCTTCGTATTCTTTTGTCCAGATACCCCTGCGATCCAGGTACGATCGAAATCGTTCGATTGGGTCTTTTCTTTTCCAATCTTCTATCTCCTCTTTGGTTCGGTACCGATTCGGATCGTCGCTAGTACTGTGCGGCCCCATTCTATAAGTGAGGCATTCGATCATGGTCGGACCCTCGCCCCTCCTTGCTCTATCGACTGCGTCTTGCGCAGCTTTGTAAACCGCCAGAACATCGTTCCCGTCGACTCGAACGCCAATGAAACCATAGGTTTCTGCTTTTTCGGCGAAGGATCGAGAAGCGGTTTGCCTTGATGAAGGAAGAGAGATTGCCCAACCGTTGTTCTCGCAGATGAATACGATTGGAGCCTTGAACACGCCCGCAAAGTTGTAAGCTGCATGGAAATCACCTTCTGAAGTAGCGCCGTCGCCGTGGAAGGTCATTACCACTTTGTTTTCATTTCTTAATTTCATTCCCATCGCGACTCCCGTCGCTACCGGTAGGTGTGCGGCGATCGTCGCAGCCACGCTGACAAAATTGATCTCCTTGTAACCCCAGTGATTGGGCATCTGCCGGCCTTTCATTTCGTCGTGACTATTTCCCATCAGGTGTGCATACAAAAGGGACAAGGTAACACCTCTGAAGATTGCAACCCCCGTATCCCTGTAAGTGGGTAATACCCAATCGTCACCGCGCAACGCGTACGAGCTTCCGATTTGGGCAGCTTCCTGACCGGCGCAAGGCACATAAAAGCCGATTCTTCCCTGACGCTGAAGGTTCAGAGACTTTGCATCAAATGCTCGGGTGCGAGTCATTGCGCGGTATATCCGCTTCAGCTCAGAATCCGGCAACTTTGGCTCCTGCGACTCTTCCGCTTGCCCTCCGGCAAAAATCACTTGCAGGATTTCTTGAGAATCGGGGCTCAAAACAATCATCATTTTGCCAAAAACCGATTTAACTCTTCCGAATCAACGGGTAAGAATTGGAAACATTGGAAGATTCTCTTCGAAATTTAGTAAATTTTTCAATTAGACTGATAAAATTAGAATATCGCTGGATCGTAGGTATGAAGCTCCAGACATGCCTGATCGACAAGAACATCAGGTGGTTCTTTCGAGGAATCAATTACGATCTCGGGAGATTCACTTTCTTCAAAAGGTTCATCGACCCCGGGTACTTTTCCAAGGCCCTCGATCTTTTTTCCGCTCCTCAACCTCTCCAAAGCATCCACGTAGAGCTTTCGCCTGACTCCATCGGAAGCACCAGCACGATTTGTTTCCCGATGAATACAGATTTCAATCGGGCACTTTACGTACACTTCTATGAACTTAGGGCATTCCTGCCTTGCGAGATCCCGCCAAACCTTCCTGTGACCCACTCCGTCCAGTAACACCGAAACTCCTGAGGTTGACAACAGACTTCCTATTAGAACGAACGAACGATAAGCGGCGTCTCTTTCCTGATCAGAATAAGTTGGTTCTGGAAAGATCTTTTTTCTGATTGAGTCCATGCTGACTAACTTGACATTTAGTTTACTTTCTCGACGCTGTTTGATTCTCTCAAGAACCCCTCGCGCGATCGTCGTCTTACCTGAACCAGGAAGCCCGCAAAACCACACGACAGTCGAAGATTGCCCGTTCAAGGAAGACTGACCAGTTTTCCTTCCAATTCAGACAGTATTGATTGGTTTGAAGCGCCGAGGATGTTCAGTCTGGAAGAGAATCCAACTTCAATGTCTTCGACCGATTTTATGTGACCCTCGGTCAAATTGGAAAAGACACACCCTGCTTCTCGTGCGATCAAATAACCTGCCGGCGAATCTATCGTTCTTGCTCCACCGGGTTGGGCAAACACCAGAGCCTCTGCTGAGCGATCAGCAAGCATGCAGTAACTCAGGGCCGCGCTTCCGAGCAGTCTTGTCTTGTAGATTTCCTTCTTTGAAAGTTTGGAAAGTATTTTTTCCCTAAGATAATCGACATCACTTGTTTCGACAAGCATAGTCTGTACTCTGCCTGAAGTATCTCCCTTCGACGGCTTGAGTCTGGTTCCATTGTGAAAAGATCCTCCCCCCTTTATTGCCGAGTACTCATCATCGGTCTTGATGCTCAGAATCAACGCTGCGGTGATGTTGTCGAAACCTCTCCCACCGACTTTCATGCCCGGGTAAATGACCGAGAGGGCGAGAGAAAAGAAAGGGATTCCGACCTGAGCGTTGTGTGAGCCGTCGAGTGGGTCGCATACTACAATTGGGAGCTTCTCATCATTCTTCTGACCCTGCAATTCCCCGAGCTCTTCGGAAAGAAAAACAAAGGACCTTCCGAGATCTGCTTTGAGAGAATTATGAATCGCTTCTTCAGAGACCTCATCGATCCGCAGGGTCATGTCGCCGCCCACGCCTTTTTTTATGATCTTGTGCCTGTTGACCGCAGTATAGTTTCGCAGGATTGCTTTCTTGCCCGCGTGTCCTGCCTTTTTCAAGATCTTTATCCAGTCAAAGTTTTTCATCGCCACGAACTCCTGAAGTAATCTCCGACACGCGAGTAGTCAAATCTTCCTTCGTCAAGCAAATTCTGAGCAAAATTGAATATTCGCCTCCTCGTTTCACTCGAGAGATCAGGATACCAGAGTGGAGAGGCGATGACAAGCGCCCTAAATACGTAGAAGAGAGGCATTGCACCAGCCAACTCCGGATCTTTCGAGCCTTCGGTGTAAGTCTGCATGAACCGGTCGAAGAGGGTGAGGAATTCTCCAGTCAACGCGCCGTATTTCCTCAGCGAGTAAAACAGATAGTTAATTGAAAGGGCGCATACGTCATCAGCTGGTTCACCCCACGCCCCTCGGCTTCTGTCCAACAGCACGAATCTGCTCGGAAATTTTGGATTTTTGTCAAAAAGAATATTCCACGGATGGAAGTCGCCGTGGACCTGCGATAACCGAGAGTCGTTCTCCTTCAGTTTCCATCTCTGCTCCACGCACTTTTTCTCAATTTCCTTGAGCTCCTCTTCGCGCAAGTAGCTTTGAGTGTTCTGCGGGTAGCTGTCAGACAATCCGAAGATGCACTCCCCGTGGCCGACAGTATCTCGGATTTTTCTCTCGTAGATTTCTTTTCGTCCGGCTTTTGAATACTTTATTCGGTGAATCTCAACAAGATATTCAGCGAGTGTAGCGGCTCGTTCCAAGTCATGACTCTCGAGTCCTCCCGTTTGGTAAATTCTGTCGAGATCTTTGTAGTATTCTGACCCCTGAACCATCGGACGGAGCAGGAAGAACTCATTTGCATTACCCAGAGAGATCATAGAAGAATCGTTCTTTCGAAATGCTCCCAAGTCCATAACGTGACAGTGCTGAGGAAGAGAATTCCAAGTATCGAAGGAGAGTACCAAGTTATCGACCCTATCAGCTCTGTAATCGTGACCGAATCCATTTGCGACCCTCATCGTCGCGAGAATTG
>DATNHH010000037.1:0-5374 GCA_035605055.1 Nitrososphaerales archaeon | reverse complement strand
TCTTTCGAGCAATTTCAACTAGAACTCTGATTACTTTTCCAATCTGCTCCAAATTCTCCGGAGTAAACAAGACCGAATGAGTCTTCCTGTGATCGTCAGGAGGTGAGTCTTTCGAATATTTTCCACTCAACGCCCCAGAGGCGATTGGCGCCCACGCGAGAATCGTTATCTGGTTCTTCTTGCAATAAGGTAAAACCTCTTCCTCTATCTCCCGCTGAACGAGATTGTACCTGACCTGGTTTGAAACTATCTCCGCGTGCGAAAGTAGAGTACGCGCCTCCTCCAAGTCCCTCACGGCGAAATTGCTAACGCCTATTGCCCTAATTTTTCCCTCATCGTAAAGTTTCTCCAGAGCTCTGAATGTATGTTTCAGCGGGATCTGTTCCCATGGGTCGGGCCAGTGAACCTGATATAGATCAATCTCACTGATTCCCAAACGATTCATGCTCGCGACACAAGCTTTCTGCAACTCGTCATATCTCAAATGCTGTCCATAGACTTTTGTCGCGATGACGAAATTATCCCTTCCAATATCTTTCAGAGCCTTGCCCACGACCTGCTCGCTGTAGCCCCTGCCGTACTCCTCGGCGGTGTCTATCAGATTCACTCCAGCTTCGTGAGATTCTCTCGCTGCAGCCATTATCTCTTCGTCAGTGGATGTCATCCCGGACTGCTTTCCACTCGCTTGCATGGCTCCCATCCCGATCTTCGAGACCTTCGGGCCATTCTTTCCCAGCGAAATATACTCCAATCGCGCTCGGAACGAAAAGAATTGAATCGTCTATTTGTTTATGCTGTTTAACCAGTTCTGGTAAAGGACTTCGTAGCTTTCGAAAATCTTCCCATCCGGCTTGATTGACATCTTTCGCCTTAGGAAAGATCTCGACGCTTCACTCAAGTTTGCGAATTCTTTGAGGGCAACGGCCGAGAGCATCGCCGCACCTCTTCCAGTTGCTTCACCCACAGCGAACGTCAGAATTGTTCTGCCCAAAATATTCGACTGGAGTTGTCTCCATACTTCGCTCTTTGATGCACCTCCGCAGAAGTACAACTCGACGAACCTCTTGCCGAGAACGTTCTCAATCTGTTCGAGATTTGCCCTTACGCTGTAGCAATTTGTTTCGAGAATTCCCAAAGTAACCTCGGCCCGCGGGGTCCAAGGGCTCACTCCCTGAATCGTGCCCACAATCGGATGCGGATGCCGTGCGTTCATCAGGCTCGTCCCGATGCGTACACTCACCTTACCGAAGGCAGGTTTCTCCTTTTTCACTTCGTTGTCAAGAACCGAAAAATCCTCTCCTGTCATCTTCGCCCACCATTTGAACACGAGTCCCGTAGCGCCGGCATTGCTCTCAAGCGTCCATCGACCTGGCAAAACATGACAACACGTCCAAGTCCTTTTCTCGGGATCTAATACCGGATTTTCAGTCACTGCTTGAATCGGGGTGGTAGTACCTGCAATGGCGGCTACGCTTCCTTCATCGAATAATCCGCACCCGGCAACGGCCGATTCGGTGTCCGCTGCCCCTACTATAACCGAAGTAGATTCGTTTAAGCCACTTCTTCTGCCCGCCTCCTTCACAACAGAACCTATGATAGAACCACATTCTCTGATCTCAGGAAACAAAGTTCGATCGAAATCGCACTCGCGTATCAATTCGTCGTTCCAGTTTCTCCTTTTCAAATCGAACAGAGCTGTCTCGCAACCATTAGTCGGTTCGGAGACGATCTTTCCCGAGAATTTGAACAAAACCCAATCGTTAATCATAGATACTTTGCGAATTTTGTTGAAAAGGTTGGGATTGTTCTTCATTAGAAATTTTAGTCGGCTAGCTAGAAATATCGGTGAAGACCAATGTCCTGAAGAAAGATAGATTGCATCTCCGATTGATTCCTGAATTTCCACTGATTCCATGTAGGCTCTTGCGTCAAGATTCGGAACCGCTAAGAGCTCATTTCCGTGTACATCATAGAAAACGTTGCCTTCGCGCATGCTTGTGGAACTGACAGTGACGATCTGAAGTTTCTTCTTCGTGCACTCCTTCTTCGCTCTTCTTGTCATTCTGCAGATATCTGCCCACACGGCTGCTGGATCAAATCCGATCGCATAGCCCTCATGCAGAAAATTAATTGGAGAACTTTCCTTGAAAGCCAGCGATCCTTTAGCGTCAAAAACGAGGCATTTTATTCCACCTGTTCCGACATCAATAACACAGAACGCTGGCTTGCCAGCTGATCGCATCACGGCTTCCGCACCAGCAATTCATTATATAAACCACCATTATCAGGCCAAGTATTCGCGAGGTATAGTTCTTGAAACGAATCTTGATTGCAGGAGATCTCTACGTTCCAGCTGATACCTTCCAATCAGCCTTTTCATTTTTGATTCCAGAAAATCGGATACGATTCATCCAAATGAACGAAACCGATCGCCTAAATCCATCGACGGATTCAGAAAAATCAATTCGAGAGTTTTCGGGAAATCCAAAACAGCTTGTCCGTGAGCTCAAGGATGAAGACATTCTCGTTGTTCACGATGCCCCGGTTACAGACGAGGTAATGAACGCCTCGCCTAATTTGAAACTCATCGGTTGTGCTCGTGGAGGACCAGTGAACATTGATGTCAATGCCGCGACCACCAGGGGCATTCCCGTGGTGTCTGCGCCCGGCAGAAACGCTGAAGCTGTCGCAGACTATGTGTTGGGGGTGATGCTAGTACTTGCGAGAAACCTATCCAAAGCAAACATCTTCCTCAGGGAGAAGAGAAAGTTTGATCGTTCGACCTTTGACAGTTTTTTTGGTCACGAACTAGGAGGAAAAACTCTCGGTCTCGTAGGGTACGGAAACGTGGGATCACGTGTCGCAAATAGAGCTCGTACGTTTGGAATGTCTATTCTTGTATTTGACCCCTACATCGACAAGTCCAAGATCGAAGCTCCTGGTATCAGGACTGCAGACTTTGATGCCCTGATAGCATCGTCGGATTTCGTTTCTTTGCATGCTCGTGAGTCAAAAGAAAATGAGAACATGTTTGGAAAAAAACAGTTCGAGTTGATGAAAAAGAGTGCTTACTTCATCAATTCAGCTCGGGGCAGCTTGCTCGACGAGGCAGCGCTGCTTGAGGCATTGACCAGCGGTAGAATCGCCGGAGCCGGTCTGGATGTCTTGAAAAAGGAGCCTGTCTCGCCAGATAATCCACTTGTTTTGATGGACAATGTTTTCATTACTCCACACATTGCAGGTGCCTCTCGAGAAGTCCCACTAAGGGGTGCTGAGATAGTCGCAAGACAAGTGCAAAATTTCATAAATGGAGAGAAACTTGAAGGCGTGATTAATCCGAGTACGACGGGGTAACTTTCGTACGTCTGACTTGGAGACACCCTTACACCGAAGTGAAAAACAATTGTCAGAAGAAAAACTGCTCTCAGTCAGAGATCTTACCATAGAATACTCTGCAACTGAGGGAAGGCTCAAGGCCGTGGACAATGTGAGCCTTGAGGTGCCAAAGAACAAGCTTATTGCTGTAGTCGGTGAGTCGGGTTGTGGAAAATCAACGCTAGGCCTTTCAATCATCGGCCTCCTACCCATGCCTCCAGCAAAAATTACCGAAGGTTCAATCAATTACAAAGATACGAATCTCGTTCTGCTAGACGAAAGACAGCGCAGAGGATTCCGCGGTACGGAGATTGCTATGATATTCCAAGAGCCTCTTACAAGCCTGAACCCTGTCTACAAGGTGGGAGACCAGATAGCCGAGGCAATTCTCGTCAGGGAAGTTCGGCGATCGAAGAACGCGCATCTTGCGAGCAGTGATGTGATGCAAAAGACATACAGCTCGAAAATCATACGGACATCTAGGATGCCAAGACTTAAGCGGCATTTGACTTCCGAACTTCGTGATGAAATAATCGACGCACTCAAACTAGTCAGAATAGCAGACCCTGAGCAGGTCATCGAGCGTTATCCGTTCGAACTATCTGGTGGAATGAGGCAGAGAGTTATGATTGCTATGGCGATTTCCCAAAAGCCGTCTCTTCTTATTGCGGATGAGCCCACCACCGCATTGGATGTCACAACTCAGGCTCAAGTTCTCAAGCTCATGAAGGAACTGATGAACGAAGTCAGCACCAGCATCTTCCTTGTTACTCACGATCTTGCCGTGGCAAGCCAAGTGGCTGACCAAGTTATAGTGATGTATTCAGGCGAGATCGTAGAGATTGCTAACGTTTATGATCTTTTTTCTGATCCACTTCATCCGTATGCCAAGGGCCTTCTCTCCTGTATTCCGTCAGGGTCAAAAGATGATATAAACTTGGAACCCATACCGGGTAATGTTCCGAACTTGCTCTATCCGCCAACGGGGTGCCGATTTGAGCCGAGATGTCCGTTTGCAATGAAGATCTGCAAGGAAAAAAGGCCAAAGCTTCTGGAAGCAAAGCCAGGCCACATGGTGGAGTGTTTTCTTTATGGAAGCTAGTGAAAATTCCGAGAGTACTATCCTCTCGACAGACACTCTCTCAAAGTACTACCCCATTCGGGGGGGCCTCCTATCGCGAGCGACAAAAAAATACATCAGGGCGGTTGATAATGTCTCGATCCAGCTTGGGAGGAAAAAGACTACCGCGGTCGTGGGCGAATCCGGTTGCGGCAAGACAACCCTTGCGCGAACCGTTACAATGCTCATTCCACCAACGAGTGGAAAGATTTTCTTTGAAGGGAAGGAGATCACCAATGTCAAACACCAGAACTGGAAAGATCTCTACCGGAACATCCAGATGGTGTTCCAGGATCCAGACTCTTCACTAGATCCGCGTTTCAAGGTCAAGGATTCCGTTGGAGAACCGCTTCGCGGATTGCTCGGTGCAAACAGTGAAGCAGTGAAGCAACAGGTTGACATAAGTCTGGACGCCGTTGGTCTTTCATCGGAACATGCTGAGCGTTTACCAGGTCAGCTAAGCGGTGGTCAAAAGCAGCGGGTTGCCATCGCGAGGGCGATTGCGACAACGCCGAAACTAGTCGTCCTTGACGAGCCCACGAGCGCTCTGGACGCCTCCGTTCAGGCGCAGATTCTAAAATTGCTTCTGAAACTCCAAAAGGAGTACGCGCTGTCATACATGCTGATCACGCATAATATTGCCGTGGCCCAATATCTTTCAGACAATATTGCGGTAATGTACACGGGGAACTTGGTAGAATACGGGCCGACTAAATCCGTAATTGAAAAGCCGAGACATCCATACACTATTACTCTAATCTCTTCTGCCCCCGTTCCAAATCCTTGGAAGAGGAATCTCCTGACTGCTGAAATAAAGGGAGAAGTCCCAAGCGCCATAAATCCGCCAACCGGATGCAGGTTCCATCCAAGATGCCCCTA
>DATNHH010000036.1:0-4966 GCA_035605055.1 Nitrososphaerales archaeon | reverse complement strand
CAATCTCAACGGGTTCATCCAACTTTTGAAATGAATGTTGCCTTCCTTCAACATCTCGCCAGCAGAAACTGCATGCAATGTTACAACCTCGAAAGGACGTTGACTGTATGCACTGATGGCTCTTTATCCCGAAGTCGTGTTTGTAGCATTGCCTTCGGCCGCCGGTTCTGAGACTTTGCTCCGTCCAGTAGCAAGGCTTGTACGCGGCATGCTTATACTTCCCAATCAAGATTTCACGCTCGGAAAGATGCATGCCAGAGTTCGAGTTACCCTCTAGAGTCGGTCAACTAATAGAGGTTCTGTCGAAAAGAAAACTAGGTCTTCGATTAACTAGGACAATTTCGGCAGTTTGCCTGAGGGGAAAACAACCAGTCCACCTTCCGCCATTTTCATGGGAAAAGTACCTTCCTTGTGCGATGTTCCTCTCATCTTTCGGACTTCAACACCTCTGACTCTCAAACCGCCCACGCGAGAGTAATACAGTACTACCACACCGTCGGATATGAATTCCTCCACTCCAAATCTACTCAGACCCTGGCTGTCTTCGGGAATTTCAGTAACATAAAGAAAGGTAGAATCGAGCTCTTTCAGCATGCTTGAAAATCGAATCAAATCAGTTCTCAATTGAAGCAGACTCTCTGTTTGCATTCCTAGGACAGTGATTGGATCTATCACGATTCTTTTCGCCCCTATTCTCTTCCAATGCGATGAAATCGTCGAAAAAATATCGCTAACATCCATCCTTCGAATTTGACCGGCGACAGCGGGAGAAAGATCTACGAGGGCAATCTTATCCTTCTTTCGAAGTGCGTCGAGATCCCACCCATACGTAGAAGCATTCCTCAGGACACTCGGGATGCTTTCTTCCATCGTTACATAAATCCCGGGCTCGTCATAAACCTTCGCGCCTTTGTAGATGAACTGCAGAGCAAATGTACTTTTTCCAGTTCCGGTACCACCAGTCACGAGAACGGATTGGCTTCTAGGAAAACCTCCAATTACCAATTCGTCAAAGCCATCGATACCGGATCTTACTTTGCTTAGAAGAGTCAATCTCGATTTCCCACTATTCCTGTCGTGAAATTCCTACTCTCACTAGATTTCAATGTCCATCCCTGTATCTGAAATCTTGTAATTTTTCCAAGCATCGTCATGTTTTCTTCCTCTCATCGTTTCTATCCTGAACTGCTTTCGACGATCCTGACCTGCCTCATTCGTTCGAAACCGAAAAGTGCCACTGGATGAAAAAATTACAGAATTCAGAATTTTTTCGTCGTGAGCCCCCTCTGCCAAAGTCGCGATGCCTGAGGCTCTGTAATTTTCGAGCCTTGAGCTGAGGCAGGATACAAAGTCTATCACGGACTTTGTATCGCAGGATAGCAGCAATCGTGAAATTGAGTCTATGATTATTAAGAACTTGTCGTGTCCCGCGTCGATATGACGTAGCTGTTCCGTGATCACGATTAACATTCCCGTAGGATCGAGACCGAGAACTCCACGACCCATATTCTCTGATAGGCCAAGTCTTGCTGAGCTAACGGCGTCAACAATTCGGAACTTTTCCTCGATCTCGAGTCGATCTACATTCCAACCAAATCGAGACATTGTTGATCTCAAGGTAGAGGGCAGCTCTTCAGTTGTTATCCAGAGCGCTCTGCCGTTATTGACCACGGTTTCATACGCATACTGAGCCGCAAAAATCGTCTTTCCGGTTCCACTGGGGCCGGAAAGCATCGTAAGACCATCCGGTAGAGAATCATCGTTCAATAATTGGTTCAATGCTTTGGTTATGTGATTCATTGCAGCTTTTCCTGCTGAAACATTGAACGCCTCCTCTCAATTCTATCAGCGAGAATTCGTTCCTCGGTTTCAAGCTTCGTCTTTTCTTCCTGTTTCAAAGCTTCATCCTGAATCGAATTTAGAGCAATCAAATCTTCGTGGACTTGTCTCAACTGCGTAATCAATCCATCATATTCGTTGCTCGACCTATGGAGCTCTTCCTCTATTCTCGAAATTTGATCTTTTAGCGAAAATATTTCATCTGAACTAGTTTCAGAAGAATTTTCTTGTTTGCTTAGTTCTGCTTCCAATTGCTCTTTCCTCAAACGCAAGAAAGTCACATTGGACAGATCGGACTCCTCAACTACTGCTCTAAGCGTTCCCGCTTTCGTTACCTTATAGTTTCCTTGGGCATCAAGATAAACAGGTGCAGGATGCCAGACAAACTCTCCAATCGATTTTGATCTTGCGAGAATAGTGACAGTCTTGGATGCTCCTGAATCTAATTTCAGATTAAGCAAAAGACACCCATCTTTGAAATCAAGATTGTCTTCATTGAGGGACTCAAATTCATTGGGGAGGGTGTCCTGGATTTTTGTTACGACCGCCGACTCTTTACCAATATTCGTAACAGAAATTGAAAATGTCAGATTGTCCTTGACAGTAATCACTGGACGGTCCAGGGAAACGTCAAGTATGACGAACGAAGAGTCGATTTGTCGCGCTGAGTTTTCCGGCGACTGATCGAAGACTGATGAACTCGAAATTGCTGAGAAGATGATCTGATTTGAGGCAATTTCTGCGAAAACTTTGTTCGCAAGTGGAATCAGTTCTCTGTTTTGCTTTACAGTTGAGAGGAGACGGAGAGATTCCTTCAGTTTGTCCGATGAGCCAAGCTGCTCGTATTTTCTTGACGCCAGAGAAAGAGAATGTTGCGCTTTAGCAAATAATTTCGATTTCACATCCTGATCTTCGACCTCTCTTTCAGCCGCGTTAATCGCGATTGAAGCATCTAGAACATTCTTGCTCGCCCGTAACATATTCAAGAAGGATTTGTTCCCGAATTTTGCTAGATGACTTTCAGCCAAGTCTATTGATTTCTGGCACTCTGAAAGACGTTCGATATCCAAAGAGGTTTCAAGTGATTCTTCAATTTGTTTGGATGAATACAGGAAAGTAGCAAAACTCGCGAGCCCCCTCAAGAATGGTTTGAGAGTTTTGGACTTTGAATTCTCGGCTGAGGAACTGAAAATATCTCTCGCTTCTAAGTATAATTTCAGATCTCCAGTGATTTGTGCTCTTTGAAAACAGTTCAGAGCCCTGCATAGTGAGGCGAGAGACATTAACTCGTTTCCCTCGATCGGATCGGTTAGGGAATGCTCCTTGGAGAGTTTCGAAAAAATGTTTTCCGACTTTTCCAGACCACTTACGGAAAGAGGGATGTCGCCAATACGAAATGCTTCCTTCGATCTCTCAAGAATGATCCGCGCATCACAAAACGAAGACAGGTATTTCCCTAATTGAATGAAGGATTTTCCTTCTATCGAATCATCAGAAACGAGATCCAATTCCAGTTTTTGCAGGGAGTGCTTTGCATTTGAAAAACGATCAATTATCATTGCCGTCCTCTCTGTGAGAGATTCCATCTCGGCTTCTTCGATAAACGCCCTTGCAGTGTAGAGATGTGATCTCGGACTCCATCGCCGCGAACTGCGTATCTGGCTAGACGCATCTTTGTACAATCTTGAAGCCTCTTCGAAGTTTGAAATTTTGTGTGCTATCTTTGCATTCTCGATATTACACCAGGCGAGCATATACTTTGAAAATTCTGCATAAACGGGAGAGTCTGAACGAGCTGCTCTAACAAGTTCAAAAGCATCGTGAGCTTGCCGATACTGATCCTCGCTTTGAGAGAACCTGCCTTCTTTATCGAGGACCTGGGCAATTCTCCAACACGAAGATGCGATACTTTCGTTTAGACCGAGCCCTTTGGAGATTTTAGTCACCCCGTGAAAATATCTCCGGGCGGCTGCGGAGTACTTTCTTCGCTTCTGTTCGTCCTGAGTCTTACAGCTCATTAACTCATAACAAATGTCGCCTGCAAGAAGTCCAGAATCAATTTTCCGACTACTAAAAGCCGGATCACGATAAAATGTCCTGCTTTTTAGGCAGTCGACAAGCGACTGGTCGAGCAATCCGATTAATCTTGAATCATCAGAGTCTGGAGATTTTTCGCTATAGCGTGCGTCCACTGCCTGTTGACGATTGTATTCTGAATTACGAAAGAAAATATCGCCGACATTAACAGCTTTATATCGAGATAATCCGATTTTCCTGTTATTGATGAGGATGTCTGCCTTCTCGGCAAGCTGCAAAGATCTTCGCATGAGTTTTTCTTTGGAGGATGCGGTAGAGTAGTTTGCTAAATGCTGATAGAATGATGCTATCCAAGAGCCTCCTAGGAAGTCGCCTTCGTAGCTAGACCACAGATTGAACCATCTCAACGATACTTCTCCGATCTCGACTGAGCGCTTTAGCAAACGAATGGCTTTTTTTCTCTCAATCTGAATTGACCCTTCTTTGAAATAAGTTCCAGAGAGATTATAGGCGCTCATCGCCTTGTAAATGTGCCACGAACTTTTCAGCGCATATTCAAACGATAACTGGTATCGGGATCGTGCAGTTTTGAGCAATGCCATCATTTGTTCTCCTTCCGCCAGTTCTGCCTTGCCCTCATAACAAATACCTAAATCCCAGTAGACGACGGAAGAAATCGCGGAGTAGAATCTGCGCTCTGTTCTTAATTGCTCAGAACTAACGGTTCTCCTTGTTTCATGAGACAGCTTGCTTTCATTTCGAGCAACCTGATCTTCCGCCTTAGTAAGATATACTAGAGCTTTGTCAATGTCCCTTTCAAAAAGAAAAAAAGAAAACCCAAGGCCATCAAAGACAAGGCTGAGCTCTCGGGAAGAACTATCTCTGGATGCAGAGCCCCAGATAGAGATTGCTTCGATTGCAGAATTGCGAGTTTTTGCTAGATCTTCAACGCTCGCCTGTTTCGTTTTGATCAGGAAAGGAGTAATCCGTAGTTGGATCATTAGGCCAATTGCATAAGGAATATCCATCTTTGATTTCGATGTCGCCTGAGCTGCAGCAGCATGTCGAAACATTGCCTTAGCATTTTGAA
>DATNHH010000035.1:0-2560 GCA_035605055.1 Nitrososphaerales archaeon | reverse complement strand
CCTTGGACGCTGGAAACGGACTCTCATTGAACTTGGGAGAGACGCGACGAGCGCGACGCTCGAAAGAATAATTGCAACGAGCGCCGAAATTAGAATAATGTCGCCAAATCCAAAACTCACCGTAGCGAGATATGAGTACTCGTTTACAACGAAAACTAATGCAATAAATGCCGCGATGCTGCCGATAATCACTGCGAAGTACTTGAAAAACAGGATCCCATCGCGTAATGAAGCGTCTCTGGAACCCAATACCTTTCATCCAATTGTCTGTTAGAGTTCAGTTCGTGAATCCATTGGTTCTTGTTCGATAGCTCGCAGATTCGCCGCTGCTATTCGGAGATTATAGAAGGCACCCATGAGAAGCAGTACCGCGATGATAAATTCGCCGGCTGGAATTACTGGATTTGAAAGCGACTTCGGTGAGATAGTACTTACAATCTGGCTAAAATAGGAAGATAGCTGATCGGGAGAGCTAAATCCCACGATAGACGGGGCTAGAAGCGCCAGACCGACCACTGCCAGAATGGAGGCAAGCAACATCTCGCTAATGGCAATCAGAAGGGACGCCCACCTGCTTTCTGGTTTTCGCGAACTCATCATCGATACAAACTTCACGACCTCCTCGTCGTGAGAGGAGACAATTTTTTCCTTCACGAGGATTTGAAGTGAAGTCTCAGAACCGCTGAGCAGCATCAGAGCTTTTATGTCCAGCAGGACTCGGCTAAGTACTTCGTCCGTTGAACTCGGTGTGCTTGCCATTCCGACCTCGTCAGATCAGCGAGTGGAAATATCTCTTTCGTATTCGGGATATTCCGGAAATCTAAGCACGCGGCTTCTCTTAGTGGAGTTTCAATGCATAACAGATTATTTTACAGCGAAAAGTTGAGATCTTTCAAACTCTTGATCAAGATCTTGGCAGACTCTTCCGGAGATCCGAGCTCAGTCGATATTGTGATGTCGGGAGATTCTGGTGGCTCATAAGGATCCTGGATCCCGGTCATATTCTTGATCTCGCCCTTCCGCGCCTTGGCATACAGGCCTTTCGGATCTCTCTGCTCACACGCAGCGAGAGACGCCTTGATATAGACCTCGACGAACTTGTCCTTGCCAATAGTCTCTCGGGCACTATCCCTCGAAACTTTGTAAGGAGAGATTAAAGCGACTATTGAGATCACTCCGTTTCGGGAGAGAACCTTTGCGAGGTAAGACACTCTTCTCGCGTGTTCTTCTCTGTCCTCTCTTGACAAACCAAGATCTCGCGACAAGCCCTTTCGAATCTCGTCTCCATCCAAAATCTCAACAAAGCGATCGTAGTCCTCCTCAAACATTTTCTTCAAAACCCCCGCCAAAGTTGATTTGCCAGAACCCGATAGTCCCGTCATCCATATTGTAAAACCCTGGGGCCTATGGGATTTTGAGTGCTGGCTCATTGCAACGCTGGTCATGTCTAAGAGACCACCTCAGGGATTACCTTGCCGTCCATCCCTACTTCTGCTGGCATCCCGTACATTTTTAGAATCGTTGGAGCCATGTCTTCCACCTTCGCACCCTTCAATATTCTTGAGTTCATGTTCATTTTTGGATTGTACATAAGGAAGATACCCATCATAGAATGGACAGAGTCATCGGGCCCTGTATCATTCTCGAAAAGATAAAGCGATTCATGCCCGACCGTGCCCGCAGACCTCCAGTTGAGATCGTCAAAGTACACCATGAGATCCGGTTTATCTCCGAGCGCAGTTCCATAAAGTTGATCCGGTTCAAAAACCATGTTTTTCATCGATCGCCCGTTGTTATCTTTTATCGACATGATCTTTGAGGAAAGTTTTTTCTTCTCAGCTTCAAGATCTTTCCTTTCAATCACTCCACTCGGTTCGCGACCCTTTACGTTAAAGAAAATCCTCGCGTAATAGCCGCCCCAGCCCCAAGCTTTCGTTTTGGACCAGTCGATTTCGGCCTTGTCGATGTCGGTCATCTTTGTAGGCTTTGTCTTGAACGAAATGTATCCCTCTTGCTCTAACCACTGATTTACACAAAAGGCCCCTATCATGCCCTTGGACCCGTGGTCCGAGACGACGAAAGTAATGCAATCATCTCCAAAGAGCTTCACTAGCCGGCCGATTCTTTCATCGACCATCTTGTAATACTCCTCGTCTAGATGTTCGTACTGGTTACCCTTCACATACTTAGGGTGCATCGGATCAAAGAACTTCCAGAAAGCGTGATGCAGTCTGTCAAACCCGATCTCATGCATTATGAAGAAGTCCCAGGGTTTTGTTTTTGCGAGATATTCGGCGACATCAAAGCGTTTTTCCGTCATTACAAACAATTCTTTTCGAATGGCTTCTCTATCTTCCGTCCGAAAAGTCACGTCAAAAATATACTTTCCACCGGACGCAGATAGCACTTCTTCCCTGAGTTCAGGAGGGTTGGTGAATTGCTTGTCTTGACCTGGAGTAATGAAGCACGAAATGGTGTTAGTGTTCTCGATTTGCTTTGGTGGGTACCCGGGTGGTACTCCCAGAACAATTGACTTTTTTCCTTGTTTTGATAGAATCTG
>DATNHH010000034.1:0-2901 GCA_035605055.1 Nitrososphaerales archaeon | reverse complement strand
AGACTCTTTGCTTATCAATTTCGAAGCCATGGAAGTCTTTGCGACCTTCACGAGCCATTTTCGATCGGTCGGCGGCACTGGAATTGCAATCTTGTCCAAGATTTGCAAAGCCTTCACTGCTGCCTTTCTGTAACCGTCCACCACAATCGTAGGATGCACGTTCTCTCTGATCAAGTCTTCAGCATTTTCGAGGAGTGCTCCCGCGAGAACAACCGCAGATGTCGTACCGTCTCCTACTTCATTGTCCGTTGTCTTTGATATTTCGACTATCATTTTGGCAGCTGGGTGCTGAACGTCAATCTCTTTCAGAATTGTCGCGCCGTCATTGGTAATCGTGACATCGCCTAGCGTGTCGACCAGCATCTTGTCCATACCTCTCGGACCAAGACTGCTCTTTACGATCTCAGCTATTAATTTCGCCGCGAAAATATTGTTTCGCTGTGCATCTCTTCCCTTATTCTCCGAAGTTCCTTCTTTCAGAATTAGAACAGGTGTGCCTGATTGTCCTTGACTCATATTCCATTTCCCTCTTCAGTTACTAACCTATTGACAGTAACCGAATGCGAAAGATATTTAAAATTATCGTGACCTGCCTATTGTGGGAAGAATGAAAGGAGCACTAAACGCTTGATGACTAATCCCGACAATATTGATGTCTTGCTGGACGTTCTTGGAAACGAAACGCGGCGAAAAATCCTCCAGCTCCTCGCCGATGAACCCAGGTACTTTATTCAGCTCTCAAAGGATGTGGGAGTTTCCCAGCAAGCTGTGCTAAAGCACCTCGAAATTCTGGAGAGGGAAGGGTTTGTCAGTTCTTTTGAAGGAGAAAGTGATTTCGCGGCCCCAAAACGAAAATACTTCCAGCTCAGTCGTTCCTGCATGCTAGCTATTGGCATAACCAATGACGCGGTTCAGTTTGTGTTCCATGATATCCCCCAAGAAGGGAGAGATTCTGTAAAGCGAAGCGAGTTAAAGTCCATACAAAAGGGAGTAACTGAACTGGAACAGCAAAAAGACCATTCCAGGATCGTGACAATGAGTGATGCACTCCTGAAGGAGATAAACCAAAAACTGGCAGAGATGGCTTCCGCTCAAATCTCTTTACTTCGCCTCAAACAAAAAATTACTCGGACCGCCCATGAAGCGATAAGAGAAGCATTCGATCAGGAACTCCAGAGACAAATACTGTATTCGATGATTGGAGAGGAGAAAAGGCCAGACGTTAACGAACTATCTGAAATGCTGGATGCGAGAGAGCGTGAGATAAACGACGCTATCAAATCTTTAAAACAAAGATTTCAGGGCGATGTGATTTTTTAGTTTCGATAATCGGAAGTCATATTTTTAAGGTTCAGTAAAATAAGCTCTTGATCGGAAGATCATTTAATTCATGCCCACCGTTAGTTCAGGGGATTGGGAGTGTCCAAAATGTCACAGCCACAATATTGGCTTGGCCAAAGCCACTAAGAAGTCAGCTAAGATGATGTGCAATGACTGCGGTTTCAAAGGAACTCCAATGAAATTTTGATAAGCCTACGTCCTAAATCCTAAGAGATTCAAGCCCTCCAGAAAACGTCCAGTTTCAGTTGATGTCAGGACTTTTGAAACGTTTCAATTTTCTTAATATCGGAAAGTTATTTCGATTCTTTCTACCCAAACACTGATAAGTGATATTCGCGATCTCTTCTTACTTAAGCAGGCAAGAAGTTTGAGCGATCGAAGACGAAGCCAGCGTGGCAGTTTTTACGGAGATAAACGTCCTTCGGGTTACGAGCCAAGAAGGAGTCGAAGAGATGAAGAGTCAGCACGACGGCAAGAGTCTGGGGGGAAGCCTGTTGAAGCCGGAAAGGAATACAAGGTTCGTGTAATTGATCGCAGCGAGCGTGGAGAAGGTGTTGCTAGGATAGAGGGGTTCATTGTATTCATCAGAGGAGCGAAACCTGGAGAGGAAGTTAAGATTAAGATTACCAACGTCGGCGCTAGAGCCGCTACCGGGGAAATCGTTCCCGAGACTGCTCCGGCTTCAACTCCTACTGGCACATCCTGAAATTCTTAATCTGGTGCTCAATCGCGCCAGTTGTCGGTACTTGAATAGTTCAGGAGCACCGCACTCATAGATAGTCAAAGAGGGTTCCGGATTTTGGGTCTGTACTTTTTACAAAACTCGATACTCTAATTCCCACTCTTCGAATGTGTGAACTTTTGTCTTCAAAGTTTTCTTGCCCAAAGTATGATTCAAAAATCTCGGTTGCGACTTTCAGAATGTCAATTTCTGAATTCGTAGGAGTGTCAAGCGTTCTGGTTCTACTCTTAATCTTTAGATCAGTTGTGATTAAGATAATTCCAATAGCTTTGGACAGATTCCTCGAAGTTGTAAGTCGTCGAGATAAGTCACCGACCAGTGGTTTCAAGACTTCTTGAAAATCAAAACTTTCTGCGTCGTGCTTAAGTGTAACAATTCTACTCATTTGCTCCGGTTCCCTATCGACAACCGGATCGGTATCTACTCCGTTGGCCATTCTCGACAATGTGAATCCTAGCTTATTTCCAAACTGCTCTGATAGAACAATCACATTGGCTGACGCAAGTTCTCCAACAGTAGTTATACTCAATCCCTTCAGTTTTTCTTCTGTCTTGGGTCCGATTCCGAAAAGTTTCCCAACAGGAAGAGGATTCAGAAAGTATTTTACTTCATCGGGAAGAATCGTCATGATTCCGTCTGGTTTGCTTGAATCTACCGCCATTTTTGCCATTAACTTATTTGGACCAATCCCCACTGAGCAGGTCAGACTTTCTTTGGCAAAGATTTCATTCTTAATTTCCCTCCCAATCGCAACTGCTCGCTGAAAATCTGCCTTTGTCAAAGCAGTTACGTCAAGATAAGCTTCGTCGATGCTTGCT
>DATNHH010000033.1:0-5432 GCA_035605055.1 Nitrososphaerales archaeon | reverse complement strand
GATTGTCTTGAGATCTCCGTTCTCTTCGATGGAAAGAGCTTCGACATTTTTTCCGGTCTTTGCGATGTCGTCCGCGATTTTCTGCGTCCAGTTGGGTTCAATCCCGATGACGATCGCGCTCGCGACGTTTGGATTCTTGCCAAAGCCGGAGAGCGTTTTGAATATCAGATCGAGATCAGCTCCAAACTGCAATCGACCGTAAGGATGGGGGATCGCCCGAGTTCCCCAAATCTCCTTCTCGACCGCGACTGCCGACGAGTTGGAAAGGTCGTCAAGAGGAATAATCAGAACATGATTTCTGGTTCCGACCCTACCGTTCTCTCTTTCAAATCCCATGAAGGTTGTCAATTGCTTTGCACCTACTGCCATCTCAACGATTTCAAGTTGTGAACGTGTACGTGCTCTCCGGTCGCGATGTCCTTCGTCGCGGAGCCGATGACGTCTCCATACTCAATCACCCTGTCGCCCTTTCCAATATTTCTTAGGGCAATTTTGTGTCCCAGAGCGATATCTTCCTTGCTTCGGACTGAAGTTTGTTTGTCATCGTCCATGAAAACAGCAATAATCTCTTCACCTTTTGATATGTCGTCAGTTGCAACCGCCACAAAATCAGGGTGGGCGTGAATCAGCGCTTTGGCTATCATATTTTTGCAGTTTTTCTGTGGTTCGGATTTAAATTTTCATTAGGACCCGAGTTCGAGTTCTTCCGAAAGTTTGAATATGATTCACGAAAAACGTCGTATGCCCAACGATGATTGAGGAAATCCAGATCAGAAGGGGGTCAATCCCGCTTTCTGAGACTATACCCCCGCAGCTTTGGATCGCTGAATGGAGCAATCAGTTGTTTGTGAGACTGACTGCGAGTGGAGTCGTAGGCTGGGGGGAAGTGCTTCCTGCAGCAGGTAATACACCAGAACCGTACATTGCAATGATCCGGAGGTTTGCCGAAGGAATCACTGGAGAAAATGAAGCTGAAATCAAGGGACTCTGGAAAACGATGAGGAGGATAAGTTTCACTGGAGGCTATGGCATCACCACCGGCGCAATGTCTGGAATCGATATCGCACTCTGGGACATTCTTGGAAAGAAATCTGGCTCGCCGGTGTTCAAGCTAATTGGGGAGAAATTAACTTCACCGCCTAAATTATCCCGATATCTTTCGTTATCAAGATATTCGGATAACGATAAGCTCCGGGCCGCGGTTGGTAATCTGATCAATCAGGGATACAAATCGATCAAGATACACCAGTCTGCTGAAGACACCCTAGACGGAGTAAGAATTCTGAGGCAGTCATTTGGAAAAGACTTTGAACTAATGGTTGATTTGAACTGTGGATTCAGTTACCCCGCAGCCGAGGAATTTATGCGGCAAGTCGAGCCTTATGAATTAAAATGGATAGAAGAGCCTGTCTGGCCACCAGACGATTTTGACTCGTTACGAAAATTGAATCGGATGGGACCGGTCGCGGCCGGTGAAAACTTTTTCAGTATCCACGAATTTCGCAGGCTGCTCGAAACAGATTCTCTTACTTTTTACCAGCCCGATGTAGCAAAGTGCGGCGGCATAACAGCCCTATGCGAAATTGTCGAGGCAATCACTACTCATGGTTCAAGAGCCGCACTTCATAATCGACCTCATAACGGTTGGGTCGGTCTGGTTGCTGGCGCACATGTCGCATCCTCGTTCGACTCGTCGGCAATAATCGAAAGCCCGCCAAACGAGATCCCGTTAAAGTATTTCGATTTCATGGGGATGCTGGACAAGCAGTCGATACAGGTAGGCGGACCGGGCCTGGGAATCGGGCCGATTGAACCGATTCCGGAATCGTCGGATTCGAAACTACTTCGCTTTCATTAGCGGATATACAGCTCGAGCTTCCGTAGCGAGTTTTTCTTCCGCGTCCTTTCCAAGAGCAAAAATCGGCTCTCGCGGGATTCCAACATCATATCCCCGGATTATCTTGACGAGACTGTAGTTTGCAGCCCACTGACCATACCTTCGGGACAGGCCGGCGAGTGACGTGATAGTTTTCTGTGCCATAAGGGCATCGGACAACGGCGAAATAACATCCGTAGCTTTTATGAGAAGTTCAGGTACATAATTGGCGCTGCCTGCAACTGAACCGTCCAATCCGGATCTTACTGCTGACGTGACGATGGTATCTGGCCCAGAGTAAACAAGAAAATCATTTCCAAGCTCGTACTTGAACGAGAGCATGTGTGCAAGCTCTGGAAGAGTATCTTTGACGCCAATCACATTGCCCCCACCCTGAATAACCCTCTTGATAATTCCGGGTGCGATTTCGTACCCGGTCGCGAGTGGGTAGTTGTATGCGATCAACGGGTAAATCTTTGAGAGTGTGAGGAAATACTTTACGACCCAATCATCTTGCATTCTTGGATAGAAGTACGGTGGGTAGGAGGCGATCGCATGAAGATGCAAACGCTTTGCATGCTCGGCAAGTTTCACGCTCTCCGCAAGATCCAGCGAACTAGCCTGAAGAATCAACTTTGGAGCAAATTCTTGCAGCTCGTCAACCATCTGCAGTTTTTCATCAGAAGTCAAAGAGGGTCCAAGGCCTGTTGTTCCAGCGATGAACAGGAAATCCATCTTATCATCCAAGAGCGCGTGAGCGTGGTGTTTGAACTTTTCAATATCAACCCTATTTGCCCTAAATGGAGTGATTACCGGGACTATCCTGTGAACCAAGGATCTACATTCCCTCGTGATATTCTATCCGAGATTGTACGCGATCAGCTTAGGTTCCGTCATCTCGAACATCGAGTCCTTCACGCTCTCCCGTCCTATACCGCTCTTCTTGGGGCCGCCGAATGGAAGATTGTCCCAGCGCAGCCTCGTCGTATCGTTGATCAATACAGCTCCTACTTTGAGCTTCCCGGCAATCCGATATGCCCGGGCAAAATCCTTGGTGAATATTGAAGCATCCAATCCGTACTGGGTCGAGTTAGCAATCTGGATCGCTTCGTCGTCACTCCCGACTTCTATCACGGGAAAGATGGGGCCAAACACTTCTTCGCTGAGTATCTTCGCACTGTTTCCCTCGACTGTCATGAGAGTTGGAGGGAAGTAGTATCCACCCTGTGGGATCGTTCCCTGGTAGACGACATGCCCACCCTTTCTCTGGGCATCATCAACGAAATCTTTCATCGAAGCTACCGCATCTTTAGAGATTAGTGGTCCGACGGTCGTGTCCAGAGACATCGGATCTCCAACCTTGGTTTTCATCAGGCGTTCACGCACCATTTCCGTGAACTTTTGCGCTATTTCTTTTCTAACAAGAAGCCGTTTTGTGGAATTGCAGAATTGACCAGAATAGTCGAATCTGCCTAGTATTGCCGCATCCGCTGCTTTCTCCAAATTCGCATCTTCTAGGACTATCTGCGCATCACTTCCCCCTAGCTCCATTATTGCCCTCTTACCCCTCAGAGTCGCTCTGCTCGCGAGATCGAGGCCGACCTTTTCCGAGCCTGTAAACGTGATCAGGGAAATCTTGGGATTTTCAACGAACTCGTTTCCGATCATTCTCGAGTCACCGGTGACTATGTTTAATGAACCAGCAGGAAAACCGGCCTTTAGAATAATTTCACCTATCTTGAGTTGAACAAGTGGGGCAAATACGCTCGGTTTGTGAACAACCGTGTTTCCAACGGCAAGAGCCGGTGCAACTTTGTGAGCAATGCTCGAAGATGGAAAATTGAAGGGCGTAATTGAGGCGACCACTCCCATGGGCTCTCTTGTGAGGAGAGCGATTCTCTTTTCATTTCCCGGAGGAAAGTCGTAAACTTCAAGCGGTATGAAGCTCCCCGCGAAAACTTCGCGAACTTGTGTCGAGGCGAGATCGAAAATCTGTGCGGTTCTCTGAATCTCTCCTCTTGAACTCTTCAATGGCCTGCCAATTTCTCTTGACATGAGCGTTGCAAGGGGCTCCGGATCGCTCCTGATGAGTTCAGCAACTTTTCGTAGGAGAGAGCCTCTTGCCGCGATAGAGAGACTCTGAAGTTTCGGGAGGGAATCGTGCGCGACATCAATTGCGTGTCTAACCTGCTCAATACTCAGGTTCGGTATTTCGTCGAGAACATTTCCAGTTGCCGGCTCCCTCACCTGCAGCCGTTGCTCAGTTTCTACAAACTCTTCGCCGATGATTGCTTTCATCATTTGAATTTACCCCGAAAAACCTGAGATTTGAGTAGCTACGGTCACGCTAAAAACCTTGAGCTACGGAAGTTCACGGGGGCCGCTGTTACCAATGTGGCTTCAGCTCGTCCGAGTCGTAATGGGTACCCAGTTCCCTGCGACCTGCTTCTCCATAGTGAATCACCCCATCAAACTCTTCTTGCGGGCCTGCGAGTGACTTGCGATATTTTTCCACCGCAATTTGTCTGGAATCGTTCTGATCCCAAGCGATCTGCACTTCAAAATCGCAGACGGTGTAATAGAGTGCTTGTTTCAGGTGCTCAATCCAAGCCTTTGATCCCGGCGCAGATGTACTCTTGGCGATTTCGTCGAGAATCGCCAAAGCTCTCTTGAGAGCGTTCACCCTATCACGCATCTCACTTTTTGCGATTGCAAGTTGTCCCGTTGCACACAGAGGATGAAATCCAAAATGTCCTGAGTAAAGACCTCGAAGGTTTCCTTCGATCAATTTTATCGCCTCATCAAGGCGCCCGGAAAGTTTTTCGCCGACTCGCAGTGAAGCCCAGCAAAGCACCTCCTTATCTACGTTCACCGCACTGTCCCAACCGCAAATCGCGAGTAGGTAATGCGATATCTCGTAAGCGAGCCAAGTGTCTGGCTCAGAGTAGTTACTCATTCCGCGAATTCCCAGTTTTTCGTATGTCGAGTGTTCATCAGTAATAAGTCGTGGCATTACGATTGGAAAGCTCCTAAATCAGTATTTCATGTAGTACTCGTAAATCTCAATCTCTCCTTTCCAACCATTTTTCCATCGCAAGAGTTTATCCCAGTACTCTGTCCTGTTGAGATCGCTAACGACATCGTTAAGTGTGGACTTGTAATCGCGATAAATTGGACAAAAATCCAATCGGACTTCCGGAGAGATTGGAGTCTTTTCGGGAAATTCTGTATAGTGAACATAGGCAAGGATTCCTAACTTGACATCTGGTAGCTCTTTTTTCAGGGCTCTCCGAATTGTCTCAACCACTATCGCGTGTCGTTCGGACTCACTCCCCAATGTAGTACAATTAGGGCAACTACACCACGGAACATCGTCCGGTGGCCACAGATCGAAAATATTAATTTCAGGACGAGCTTTGACGTAACTTATTACATTCTTCTTGAATTCTTGTAAAGCATCAGAATTCGAAGTGCAGAACACGCACACGCTCATAGGCACACGTTTCCCGTTGAGTTCGCCGAACCATTCGGGATGGGCTTGGAAGTATTTTTCTGA
>DATNHH010000032.1:0-5494 GCA_035605055.1 Nitrososphaerales archaeon | reverse complement strand
CGCTACAACTCTTATCGCATCCGGAGAAAAATAAAACAAGGTTGGTTTCCCTAAAGCACCGGCACCAGTTGGAATCGTAATAGTAACATTCAGTTTTGTAGGCGCAACGATTATCTCTGTAGTTGAAGTAGGCGCAACTGTTGGATAGTACACAATTTGATAATAACCGATTAATGCAGCTGCGAGCACCACAATCACGATCATGATCGGCCCCGTCGCTGTGAGAGTCTTGGTCGGCGGCGAAGCCATCTAAAGTTCCGAACCTTCCGATCTAAAATCTTCATTTAAGCGTTATTGAATTGTGTCCTACAATTTTGAAAAAGAAATTGTGTATGAAAGTTTGTTTTTTCTGATCGACAAGGAGAACAAAGATTACAGAACTTTGATTCGAGATTAGAAAATTATCTCGCAGTCATTTCAAGAATTTTATTTTCTTTCTCAATCCTTAAATACAATATTTCAGGTTCCGGTCTCGGCTCAAGGTTCTGCTTTTTGTCAGATAGCGTGGATGAGACCGAGAAGAAAGCGAACGAAACCTCCGACGAGACTTCAACTGAAGCGACCGTTCAGAAAGACGAACAGCAATCGAAGCCTGTCACTCCGGCCGCGGTCAAAAGACCAACGATTGGGACCCCTGTCGGTCGGCCGAAGATTGGAACTCCTATCGGAACATCAAATGCTACGCCATCATCTCTTAGTTCGACTCCCGCGCCTGCCACAAAAATGCCGACAATTAGTACTCCGTTGGGGACTGCAGCTCCTAAACCTACAGTTGGAACTCCAGTTGGAGATCGGCCGTCTATAGGTACTCCTGTAGGATCTTCTCCCAAGCCGGCTCCCGCAGTTGGGACAACTGCCTCTGCTGTGGCTCGACCGGTCGTCTCAACCGCTTCGGTTGCGCGTCCCACAACTCCAGTCAAAAAGCCAGTATCAAAGGAAGATATTTCTCGGCGAAATTTCATGAAAGGATTGGTGGTTCTCGGCGGTCTCGTTGCAGTGGTTCAATTCGGCGCATTAGGACCGTTTCTAACGGGCTCCGTAGGTGCGACTAACGTCACAAGTCAACAAATTCTGGATTCGATTACGGGCGAGATTGTCACCGCCTCAACCTTTGACGATCCTAATCACCTTAATTGGGTGACGTTTGTTTATCCCAGGTCCAATCCCCCAGATCCGAATCTTGATAATGATACTTTCAGACAGTGTGTCGCGATAAAGCTTCCCAAAGGGTTCACAGCACCAGCTGATCTTTCGACAACAGACTCGGCGGGGAATGTCTATGTGGGCTTCAGCAGAGTTTGTGTTCATCTTTGGTGTTTATGGAGTTATGTTAATGCCGATAATAGGATGGAGTGTCCGTGCCATGGTAGCCAGTATGTCCCGGGATCTGGTCTGTATCCAACTCTTTCCTTGGCGAACAATCAACCGCCAGGGCTGGCGGTACAGGGCCCTGCTTCTTTGCAAGTGGCTCCGAACAATCAACTGCCTATTATCAATCTCAAGATAAATTCTGACGGGACTTTTTCCGCATTTGGCGTTGTAGGACAGATCGGATGCGGGCAAAAATGTTAGGCTAACATTGGAGAATTAGTAGAAATGTCGACAACGGCGCAATCCAAACCGGAAGAAAAAGAGAGAATAACGATTAGTTACCTCTTGTGGAAGCTTTACGAATGGCTTGTAGATCGTCTCGACCGAACCGGTTGGTTGGCATTCAAGATCACCATTCCAAAAAGGTTCGTCAGCCCGTTACCTTTTCTGGGATTTCTTACTTTCATCAATTTTCTGATTCTCGGGATTACCGGAGCTCTTCTGATGCTCTTCTACACGCCTTCACTGTCCGGTGCGTGGTTGAGCGTTCAACTGATCAACAACACGCTACCCTATGGCGCAATTGTTCGAAACATACACTACTTTGCTTCGGATGCAATGGTTTTCCTTGCACTCGCTCACATGTATTACAACTACTTTAGTGGTAGATTCAAGATTAGAAACGAGATAATCTGGGTTACAGGAATAATTTTTGGCACTATAACGGTGCTGGAAGCTTTCACGGGCTATGATATTATCCTGAATACTAGGGCGGTACTCGCGGTAAGTATCGGCGTATCTCTGAACTATTCAGCACCTGTGCTTGGTCCAACAATTGTACACACTATTTTCGGTTACGGCTTTCCAGACTTTATTCTCAGGTTCTACGCGCTCCACATCTTCATAATTCCGGTCCTCATGATTGTCTTGATGCTCGTTCACTTTCCACGAAATCTGACATTCGACATTCCCATAGTTTCCGCGGTCACTGGTGCGGTTCTTCTCTTGGGCGGAATGTATCCTGTCTCTCTCGGAGTGCAGTATACACCAACCGTTAATCCGGGATATACTCTTCCTGAATGGTATCTAACGAGTCTGTATGCTTTCCTAAGGACGTTTATGCCAAAGTTCGTGGCAGGCATCTTGATTCCAACACTGTTCATCCTGATGTTTCTGGTCATTCCTTTTGTGGACAAGAGCAAGAAATTCTCTTGGAAAGACAGGCCATTCTTTACGGCTCTAGGAATAGCAAGCCTAGCGCAGATACTGCTTACCACCTACTGGGGATTCTACATAAACGAGAGTGCACTCACTCCGACCTCTGCACTTTTTATCGATCCCGTTCAAATTTTCGGAGGGATGATACTGGTTGCGGCCCTCTCTTACGTAGGGACTTACTCTCTTCTCAGGTACTGGGCTTCGAAGGGAGGAGGGAAGATTGCTCGTGGCAAGAAACCGCAGGCGAGTGTCAATTTCATATCCTCGAGATGGCTTGTAGCCGTATTGGCCGCCATGTTTGGATTTGAGGTGTTTCTCAACGCGAACGCGGCGCTCGCAGCAGTAAAGAATTTTCCAAATCTGACAATGTTCGATCTCGGCGCTGTCCTGATGCTGTTCGCGGTAATGTTCCATCTGTATAGATACAGCAAACCAGCAGCCTAGACAGTTTCCTCGTTAGGGGTTGTCGGGCCCTTACTTAGGAAGGAACACTTAATCGCCAACTATGCGAGTTTATCTCTTCAAAAATCAATTCAGCGAAAATTACCTGGTTGAAAAAAAGTCTCCTTTTTTCGCTATAGAAACTCAAAAGTTCGATTAACAGGTCCTCCCGTTCAAAACTACCCACTTTTCCGTCAGCAACAACGGTAGGGAGGTGTCTTGACCAGATACGAATAACTACAGGGAAGGCTCGGGTCTTGAATTTGGTTGTGAAATCGAGTATTGCCAGTTACCATGAGGGTCACTTTGGGTGAATTGATGAACCCATACATGACCGCCAGGATGTTTGTCAAGTTCGTTCAGACAAATCGTGCGATCTTGATTCCGAAGGATTTCAAAGGGAATACTGTCATAATCATTGACGCCCAGGATTCCGTTGCCACTTCAGAAAAAGTCAAGAAAATAAAGGCCGATTTGAAGTACGAAGTTTTAGGTCAGTCTTTTGAAGAAGTCCTCCGTCAGACTGAGAGAGCGATAAGGGACAAGAAGGCCTTCCTTATCGAGCTTACCTAGTTCTGCAAGTTCGCCGTAAGCTCCGAGACCCACACGGCCGTGTTGATGGACCATTCGGCTTCCTGGGCATTGATTGGCTCTCCCTTTGCGGCTTTCAAGTGGAGCAGGTTCAGCTGGTAAATGGGCTGGGTTATATCTGCTCTACCAGGCGATTTTGTTTGGAAAATATAGGCCATATCGCTGACGTTCATGTTCGAAGGATCTATCCCTTGAGCTCTCAAAAGACGCGACAGTACCAAGCTACTCGCCCTAACCGAGAGCTCAATCGCTTTCTTAAGATCGCCGCCACTTAAGGCGGTGTGAGCTTCGGCCAGAACTGAAGAATTATCCGTCATGCTTTCTTGATCGATTTGCATTTCGAGCTTGGCTTCAGTTAGTCCTTCTGGTGGAGGAGATTTTCCTAGAACAAAAACATACAGCAGGGTGACAACAAATACAATCGCGACTGATGCGACGAACCATTCGACAAGCGCGACGGGATCATTGCCTATCTGAAGATAGCTGTTCAACAAATTTTCAAGCAATTGGACCAACATCACTCTGATTTTTGGTCATTCATCACGGAATCTGCATAATGATTTTCAGCTATTGTGAGCGAGACGAGTGTTGCAATAAACGACGCGGCGAGAATCCCTAGAAGCACTCCCCACTGAAAAACGGGGTCAGAGTAAAATGACATCTCAAACTTGAAAGAGATTCATACGCTTAAAACTAGTTTGGAATCCCCATTAGGAAAAGAATGGCCGCCGAAAGAAGACTATTCGGACTAAGTTCGGCGGTCGCGATCTCTTTTGCCGTAAAGTTCTCAATATTTCTTGTGGGTGTCGCTATAATGGGTGTGCTCGCGACGCGCACTCAACTCACTGTATGTGGATCCAACACCCCCGGAAACCCAGCCATCTATTCTGCCCCGTACGGCGACGCCGAAGCATATACTGACTACAGGGACCTGTACTTGAGATGTCTCGTCAACCCGTTTCTCTCCGGAAAGAGCGCCTACAATCTGCCGATTGTCTACAACTATCCGCCGTTGTTTCTATACCTCGTATCGGGCTTTGCCCTCTTGAATTACATTTGGTCGTCAGCGATTCCGCTCGTCTTCTTCGACGCTCTGACCGTCGTCCCGCTGTACTTGATCTTGAAAGATTTCCTATTTCGAGGAAACTCCAGACTCGCGTTTGCTATCTCGCTGCTCTGGATCTTTAATCCGATTAATTTGTTTTACAACGACCTGATATGGCTGAATCCTGCACCAACTACGTTTTTCGTTCTTCTCGCACTCTACTTCCTGTTGAAGCAGGACTGGGCTCTCTCCTCGATCGGCCTTGCGCTTGCAGCTGCCCTGAAGCAGACGGCCGTCCTGATATTCCCAATTTTCCTGATCTGGATGATCAGGAAAGACGGACTATCGAGGAAGAAGATTTTCGCCTACGTAGTTCTCTTTGTTGCAATTCTCGTCTTAATTTCCACGCCATACATTTTTCAAAATCCGCAGCAATACTTCTGGGCGCTACAACTACCGATCTTCGGTACTCCACCAGGAGGAGGCAGTGGTACTCCAACTACATTCACATACGACCTTTCGCAGCCGACGCGGTTGACAACTTTTCTGGGTCTTGTCAGGTTCGTAGATCTGAAGTCGCTGGCAGTCGAATCTTATCTGCTCCTAAACTACGTTTTTGGAATTGCTTATGCAATCTTGCTCCTGCAGTTCGGGGTAGGCATTCGAAATTTGAAGACCGCCCTAAATTATGCCGGTTTCGAGATTTATGAAACGATCAGGATGTCGGTTCTGAGAATAACTCGAAGGTTGGACCACGGATTCCAACCGCTCAGAAAAACTAGAATCTATTCGGTCGCGGATCGTTCACCTACTACAAACGAATTGTTAGTCTACAGTCTGACAGCGCTCTTGCTTTTTCTCAGTCTGTTTGGAAGAGGCGACTACAAG
>DATNHH010000031.1:0-3827 GCA_035605055.1 Nitrososphaerales archaeon | reverse complement strand
ATTTTTGCGAAAAGTGCGACGCTTGGGTTATGGACAGCCTAGAATCGCTCTACCTCAGAGAATTGCAGTATAGAATGAGGCTGTAGCCTGTCCGGAGAGTGTCCGGAATGTGTCCCAAACCTGTCCTGATCGTGAGGGATTTGTCCGGATCCAGTCCCAAAATTTCTTGGAAAAATGTATTTTTGACGAAAAGTCGAAAATGAGAGTGTTTTCACAGGAGAAAAACATGACTTCTCGCGTTGAGGAATTCACTAAGCATGCAGCCAGAAATGGTGGGGTCGGCCGGATTTGAACCGGCGGTCACGAACGCTCTCGCTTCAGAATTGGACCCGAGGCTCGCATGTTAACCAAGCTACACCACGACCCCACAAAGACGCTGTGGAGAGACATTTGCGCCTTCTAACGCTTAAAGAATTGTCTCTACTTCTCACTTATTTTCAAAGCAACAGCGACACCATCTCTGAGAGGAATTATTGACGGAAAAAGCCTTCTATCCGCATAGATTCGCTTGTTGAACTCTCTGATGGTCGTTGCGTCGCGATCAGCGGCGGAAACTGCAACAAGGCCCCGCCACAGTGTATTGTCCGCCAAGAGAAACCCCCCTACATGGAGCGCCTTCACGCAGTCGTCAAGCAAATCAACGTAGAGACCTTTATCGCCCACGTCCAAGAAAACTACTTCGAACCTTCCAGCCCTTGATTTTGCGATCTTCGGAAGTTCCTCCCTGGCATCCCCCGTGATGATGTCGATGGAATCCGAAAGACCGGCATCCCGGAAGCTCTTTGCGGCAATCTTCACCCTCGATGGATCTGATTCGATTGTGGTGAGCTTCCCTCCGTTTTGCTTTGCAACTCTTCCCAGCCAAATACCAGAATAACCGGTAGCCGTACCTACTTCGAGAATATTTTTCGCTTTACAGCTCATTGCAACCAGCGATAGAAAATTTCCTTCAAGCGGCCCGACGATCGGGACACCGTTTTTCTCTGCGTCTTTTTCTAGAAAGATCAGGACTTTGTCCCTAGGACGCAACAAGCCGTTTAGATATTTCTCAACAGGGAGAGTAGTAATTCCCGGAGCTGAATCTGAGGTCATCTGAAAATATATACAACCAGAAATTTCGTGCCAAAAGTTGGCTTAATTAAGTTCTTGCACTCTTTAGTCCAGAACTTTGTTTGGGAGACTTGGCAGGTTCATCCGGAAAACTCGAGAAATGTTCGTGGACTATGAGCCACTGATCGTCCTTCCAGAGAAATACCATCGTCCCTCGAAGACTTGCCCTGGCGGGGCTGCCTTCGAATCTATAGTCATTTACAAACAACCCTCCTGTCTCTAACTCAAAAGTTGCAATTGCAACCTCCTGAGTTGGAATATCTATCTTGAGATCTTTGATTTCGTAGTTGAAGTCGCTGATGTTTGAATATGCCAGTTGTTCGTGAGCCATGGCCTCATAGTACGTCTGTCTTTTGAACGGGGCAGAATAATCGAACTTTGAAAACATTTCATCATCGCTATGATAATGTACCGATTCAAGCATGGCAAAGTCCCGAGATTTCGCCGCGTCAAAAACACGGTAGATTGCTTTTTTCGCGTGTTCCTTAAGTTGTCTTTCAGTCCACTTGTGTGCAACCATTTGAACGACCTTTGGGAATAACAGGAATGAGCGGATGCCCAGCCGCCCATTATATGGACTTGATTAAAAACAAGACTCTCGTTGATTGTATCCTTGAAGGAAATTTCTATCCAAACTCACCTAACAGCTCCCAAGAACAGGTTGCATTGTCGAACGACTAGTTCTCTCTTTCATTCTGGTTAGCAAATGGGGAAGCGTCAAAAATTAACCTAATTGAATTTATTTTTCCACCCTCGACATGATACCAACCGCAAGTAAACATTGTGAGTATTGGCATTGCGGTATCGAATAAGATACAAACATCTTCGCCGTCAGAGAAGACCTTCTTGACTTCATAGGTTGCGTTTGTCCCGGCAGCGTCTTTTAGAAATTGTTCGGGTTCCTCGCAAGATCCCATCGGGGAGACTGAGGAGAAGTCTTCGTTCAGATACTTTCTCGCTGTCTTGTAATCATGGTTATTCATCGCATCAATGTAAGATAAAACTACTTTTCGGGGATCTGTTAAGGATTGCAATTAACTAACCATATCAATTTGAGTGCAAACGGTTCTTAAAACGTACGGGAAGTTTCCAATAACTCGCATCGATTTCGTAATGATTCTCGATTTACAGTAAATTGGAAAACGAGTTTCAATAAACCTCTTAACTGAGAATCGAAAGCATCTCTCTATTATTTGCTCAGTTTCGAAGAAAGCGAGGATCAGAAACTTCTCAGAGAGTCTTTAGCTTCAATTGCAACGGAGTTTCCCGATTCGTATTGGAGGACTCACGACGGTACTGGTGAATTTCCGCAGGACTATTTTGATGCTCTAGCGTCAAGTGGATGGTTCAAACTCAATGTGCCAGAAAAGCTCGGTGGCACAGGACTCGGACTATCTGAAACTTCTATTGCTATCCACGAAATTTCCCGCGATTGCGGCATGTCGGCCGGAGATATCATAATGGCGATCTGCATTTTCGCCATACAGACAATCAAAACTTTTGCAAGGGAGCCACTGAAAGAGAGACTACTTCCCGAATTGGGCGATGGCAAACACATCATGTCATTCGCCTTAACCGAACCGACCGCGGGAGTCAACACCCTCGACATTCAAACCACTGCCAAGAAAGAGGGAGACGGCTTCGTAATCAACGGTCAAAAAATGTGGATAACTCTCGCCCATAAAGCAAGTTTACTGAATGTAGTAGCAAGGACGACTTCGAAAGAAAACGCGACCAAAAGAACGGACGGCCTTACTCTTTTCCTTGTTGAGAAGTCTAAGCTGAAGCGAGGCCAAATCCGTACTGACAGGATTGAAGATATCTCTATGCGAGCGCTGGGGTCCAATCAAGTGTATCTGGAAGACGTTTTCGTCCCTGAGGAAAACATCCTCGGCAAGCTTGACAAAGGCTGGGAGGCCTTGCCTATCCTACTAAATGCCGAGAGGATTTCTACTGCCTCAATGAGCATAGGACTGGGAGAGTTGGTCCTTCGAAAAGCTGTTGAATACGCAAAAAACAGACAGGTTTTCGATCGGCCAATCGGACAAAACCAGGCAATCCAATTTCCGTTAGCCAGATCTAAGGCCGATCTGGAAGCGGCATGGGCGGTCGTCCAGATGGCGGCTTGGGAGTTTGATCACAATGAGGATTGCGCGGTCTCCGCGAACGTTTCTGCCTACATGGGAGCTAGGGCTGCATTCTTCACGGCAGACAGAGCGATCCAGACCTTTGGCGGACTGGGTTATGCAAAATCTACTGACATCGAAAGACACTGGAGGGATTCGAGACTCTTTAGGACCGGACCTGTACCCGAAGAGATGGTTCTGAATTTTCTCGGGCAAAGAGTACTCCGCCTGCCGAGGAGCTACTGAAAATGGACTTTAAGTACGACAAGTCAGTCGTCGAAAAGGTTAGGGCGGTTTCTTCTAAATTCGACGAGAAGTATTGGAGGGATGTCTACGGGAAACATGAATTCCCTCACGAGTACTGGGACGCTATTGCAGATGCAGGATTGTTTGGACTGGTCATTTCCCAAGAGTATGGCGGTTGGGGGAAATCACTTCTCGATCTTGCTATTGGAACCGCCGAGACTGCAGAGAGGTTTTCGGGAATTGGTTCGTACTTGTTCCTTAGCGGGTGCCTTGTCTCGACGATCTTCTCAAAATCCTCCAAAGATCAGAAAAAAGAAATCCTGCCCAAGCTCGCAAAGGGAGAGA
>DATNHH010000030.1:0-6036 GCA_035605055.1 Nitrososphaerales archaeon | reverse complement strand
TTTTGTGAATGAATACTTTTTGGGTGTTGACTGATTTACTCCTACAGTATTGACATCGAATGATTCGTTTGGAATATTATGTATCTGGGTAAACAGTTCGCTGAATTCTGGAAAATCTGATGTGGGGCCTCGAGGATTAATCTCAATGCTACTTCTTTCACCAGCGTGTACTTCAACGTCTCCTGCAAGACCTTGGCGGGTATAGGCGTGTCCGATTCTCAGAATGCTTCCTTGCAAATTATCAGTTCTTGAGGCCACCTCCACATGTCTGTCCCATAAAACACAGCGAACTTTGCCGTTTCTATCTACAATGACAAGACGCATTACTTGTCCTGAAGTTCCATCCCGGCGTTGGAATGCCTGCGGTGGCCAAAATAAGAGAATTCGTCCAGAAATGCTGACATCGTTTAACCCGCTTACGAGGTCCCTGACTTGCATTCTGCCCAGTTCAGTGCCGCGCGTTTTTATCAGTAATTCTTCCGCAACCAGTCGCGCTGCACCTTCGTCTGAAAGAAATCCTGGCAGCTCTTTTTTCTTCTGTTCTATTAGGTCGCGTATTTGGTCCTCCGAAATATCGCGTCTTTTAGAGACAATTTCATTTAGGATGGTTTGGAATGCAGACATCTATGTTCGCCTCTAGCAGACTTCGGATTCCAACTTGACGCATAAACAAGTCTCGTTAGCGGACCACTCTCGGTGCAGATATTCTTCGTAAGGAGATTGATATAACCTCATTCCTGGCGCAGTAGGCTATTATTTGGACGACTGATACATGAAGGAACACTCCCCGGGCGAAAACTACTTCAGCAAAATCGAATGATTCAATCTTGATCCGTTTGGAGCCTCCATACGAAAAGATTGGGCGAATTACTCACTTCTTTCCAAAAGCAGGAGTAGCGATCATTGAACTTACTGCCACCGTGAAGAATGGCGATAAGATTGTCATTCGAGGCGGCACAACGAATATTGAACAAACAATTGAGTCGATGGAGATAGAACATTGTAAGATTTTGACTGCAGATGCTGGAAAATCAATTGGACTCAAAGTTGCTGGACGGGCAAGGGAGGCCGATGTTGTCTACAGGGTCCGATCGACTTGATCATGCTACCCACAACCTTAGAATAGTGCAAAATGCCTAACGGCAGGAGTGCGTGACCATGGCAGAAGTTACGATTGAGGGGACAGTGTTGGTAGTTACTCCGATTCAATCATCGCAAAGTAGACCGATGGTTCAGATGACGTTGGGAGATCCACTTAAGGGGCCGGTTACGTTTCCTCTTGAAATGGATAAAGAAATAGCAGGCGTAACCATCGCGGTCCAACGAACTTTGAGTCAACTTCCTGGTTTTGGACAGCAACTAGGAACTCCTAGGCTAATTGTTACCTTGACGGAAGAAGAGTATCAAGAATTAGGAAGGCCTCGATATCCAGATCATGTGACCGTAACTCTGAAAGAGCAAGTGTGAGCTTAATCCCAAAAGAGTCTGGTTCTTGCATATTCACGTTCGGCTTTCAGAATATCTACATAAAGATCCTCTTCCTTTCGATGCAACTTTCGTAGGATTCTCGTTGCCGTTGTAGGGCCGATGCCACGGCCGCTCATTACTATGATAGCTTGTTTCCCTCTGTTCTGAACCAGGCTTGCACTGAGTGAACCGCGTTTCCAAAGGTGTTCTTCGTCAAGGTATAGTTTTCTTCCTCTTTTCTTTTTCTTTACAATAGGTGCGAGCCTGTCATCAGAGCGAAACGTGGCCGCAATTAACGTTGAGCCACATTTTGGACAGCGAATTTTTTCTCCAACTTGGCCGACGATTCTAATTGCATCCCAATCTCCACTGAACATGCATACGAGCCTGACTGGGTCGCTAAGCAATCGCTCTCTAATTATATCAGTGAGTGATTTTGACGGTATTGCCGGCCTGAGAAGATCATGCGGTATGATTTTATCAATTATTGGCGCAGCCAAGGGAGAACATGAATCAGAATGTTTCTGAGCGACATCTATGACAATTGTTTTATTCTGAATTTTCCGCGTTACTTCTTTGGCGACTGAAAGATCAAATTTTTCCAATAAGACCTCTCTTTGAGTTTCAGAATTAACGGGTGTGCCCTTCAGTGCTTGGACTATGGTTCGAGCACGGTATGCTCGATAGTCAGCTTTTCTTTCTACTATTCCAAATCTTCTAGCAACATGCCAATTCCTCCAGGCAAAAAGGTCTGATGTCTGGAGTGCTTCGAGGAGAATTGTCTCTACATCTTCTGGAGTTAGTTTCGATAATTCGATGGAGACTATTTCTGGTTCGATCTTGAAGGAGGATATCAGAGCGATTCGATAAGGGTCGGTCTGAGTGGCCACGTTCACACCAAACTTGGCGCTTAATAGGGATGCCATGATCATTGCGATTGTATCGTTCACAGTTGTGCCGAAGGTCGCATGTATAACGATACAATTTTCAAATTTTTCAACAATTATGTGAGTATCAGTCGGAAGTGGGAAATGTTTTTGATGATTTCTTATCGTCTCAGTGATCTTTTCCATTGCCTCATCTGATAGAGCATAATTGTTTCGCAGTCGCTCTAGTTCATTTGGGCTGTCCAAGTTTGAAGAAATGTGTGACCGAAGGCTGCCTACTTCTTGAGCGGTTTCGTAAGTGACTGGTATAATTTCTCCTTCCCAGCTGGGAATCGCGTCAAGGGTGGGAGCTGTTGGTTCAACTTCAACCGAAAGTTTTTCCTCGTTTACGCTTATGATTTTCCAAGTTTGACCGTGAATGATGAATACAGTTCCTGCCTTACACTTCCTCGCCACAAAGCCTTGGTCCAATGTGCCGATGCGTCTCTTTCTGAAGAAATCGAATACGTCATATCGTTTAACGTCAGGTATAACTGACAGATTTTCGTAATAGTATCGAAAAGTTCGAGGAAAACGTGCTGAGATCACATCCTCGACGAGTCTGATGGCACCAACGGAATTCATGAATTTGACTACTTCATGTAACTGATCACCAGTTAAGTTTCTGTAGGGATAGGCCATGTTGATAAGTTCTAACAATTCCGATAGATGCACTCTCTTCGAGTCAAGTGCGATTCCAGCAATTTGATGAGCAAGGACGTCTAATGCGTTGTCATGAATTATGGTGTTCTCGATTCGTCCTTCTCTTGCCTGATTTGCTATCACGGCTGCTTCCAGAAGGTCGTCTGCCATGGTCCCTATTATCACGCCTTTAGCTTCTCCACGAAGAGTGTGTCCACTGCGCCCGATTCGTTGAATTAAGCGGGTTGAAGTTCTGGGGGACATGTATTGAACGATAAAGTCGACTCTTCCAATATCCATCCCTAGCTCAAGCGAGGAAGTGCATATGACTGCTTTCAGAGATCCCGTCTGGAATCCCTGTTCAACTTCTTCTCGAATCTCCCTGGAAAGCGAACCATGATGAACTCGAACCGGGAGATTGGAAGCCAAGGCATGAAGCTGAGAACCAATTGCCTCCGCCTGTTCTCTGGTGTTAGTGAATACTAGAGTGGACTGTTTCTGTGAAACAATTTCCGAAATTTTCTTTGATCTAGCAATTGTCGATGGTGGCAGACCTAGCCTTTCAGAGTCACGTGAGTCTCCGACTGTTGGATTCACGTACTGCACTCCAACTTCGAATCTTCTCAGTTCATTTGATCTTGCTATGGTTATGGAACGGTTGGTTCCTGCGAGAAATTGAGCAACCTTCTGCTCTTCACCTACGGTCGCGGATAGGCCTATTCTTTGAAAGTCTTTCCCCACTAGATGGGTTAAGCGTTCCAATGCTACGCTCAATTGCACTCCGCGTTCATCTGTCGCGAGTTCATGCACCTCATCCACGATTACCCATCTAACGCCTTTCAGATGTTCACGCATTCTGCGTCCTGGCAAGATCGCCTGAAGTGTTTCCGGGGTTGTGACAAGCATGTCTGGAGGCGATCTTGCCTGCGATCCTCTGACACTGAGAGGAGTGTCGCCATGTCTCACCTGGACCTTGATATCCAACTCCTTGCCAATGTCCGAAAGCCTTCGCAGGATGTCTCGATTCAGAGATCTCAGAGGCGTTACATAGAGAATTGAGATGCCTTTGGTTTCGCCAGTGGAACGAAGTTCCAAGAAATTGTTGAAGATTGGGAGTATGGATGCGAGGGTTTTCCCTGTTCCAGTTGGGGCGATTACGAGAACATTCTTTCCTTCCAGAATCGGTGGTATGGCTATGCTCTGAATGTCGCTAGGTTCCTCTAGACCTATTTTCTCCAAATGTGTTCTTATAGGTCTGTGTAGATTCGAAAACGCGTTTTGGAGCAAATCTTGCATTTCCTAGAGACATTGTGTGATGATAGTGAAGGGGGACGTGCAGGCAGTAGAGGCGTTCTTAGGCTGAAGGTTTTTCGTATGCTAAATATACGAAGATTAGGACCACTGCTAAGAATGCTAGAAACGTGGTCCCAATTTCAATGAGCCCCCAGAGTTCATCAACTGACATTCTCTAAACGCTCGCTTGCTCCATCTACCAATCGACGCAATTTAAACACTACTCAATCTCGAGATTCTTTTGCTCGCCAACGATCTGTGATTGTTGAGTATTGTGAATCACTCTTTTGTATGGTACTAAATTGGCCTAAGGCTTCTGCGATTCGCTGTGCTATAATATGATAGCAGAGACCTCTTTTCCGGTCCATTACACGGAAGTAGTAGTCGTCACAGTAGCAGAATGGTAGGTCAGGTATTACTTGATATTCACTACTACGACCTTGAACCACCCAGACAACTCGTCTGCTGGGTGTGAACTCGAATCTCTTAACTCTATTAGAGTTAGTAAGCTCTAAACCGTTAGTGAATCGATCGCCAAAGGTTTTGAGTAGCTTCATCCTCAATTCTTCAGAAAGAACACGGCGCGATTGCAGTTCCGTAAATGCCTCATCAATCAGATCATTCTCATATTGGTAGGCATTTTCCATGAGTATTCCAGTTCACTTACTCTCATACGGCTATGCTAATGGTTTTCGATATGCGATATTTATTGACCAACCAGAGAACGCTTTGTTCAAGAAACGTTTTTAAGTGGTCGTGGCGTGGTCGTATTTCACAGCGCAAGAACGTTCTCGTGCGCTTTCGTTATGCATCCGGATTTATGTCGGAGGCAACCAAAATCATGTACCACCAGAACAGAAATGAAATGCCGAAACATGTGTTAACCGGTACGACGACAATGGGTCTAGTTTGTCGTGACGGTATCGTTCTAGGAACAGATACTCGTGCAACGTTAGGAACATTTGTCGCACACAAGCATGCGAAGAAAGTTTACCCGATTGATGAACATGTAGCGATGACTATTGCGGGCGGTGTGGCAGACGCCCAGTCTGTGGTTGAAATTCTTCGTGCCAACTCAAAACTCTACAGATTCGAGAAAGACTTCCCGATTCCAATAGGAGCGATCGCGAGACTCGCGGCGAATATTTTATTTCAGGCAAGGTTCTATCCTTTTGTTCTTCAATCGGTCATTGGCGGAATAGACGATTCTGGGCCACATATCTTTGCGCTCGATCCTCTGGGCAGTGTGACAGAGGAAAAGTATGTTTCAACCGGGTCAGGATCACCTGTTGCCTATGGAGTACTTGAGCCAGGCTACAAGGAAGGTATGGCAGTGAAGGAAGCTATCCCACTTGTCGTAAAAGCAGTCAACTCAGCTATGAAAAGAGACTCAGCCAGTGGTGACAGCTTTGATGTTGCGGTTATTCTGAAAGAAACTGGTTATCGAGAGCTAAGCGAGGAGGAAAAGAAGGCCATACTCGCACAGCCTAACTGACGCGAATAATGAAAATTCTATAAACAAGTCTCGAAGGAAAACGGCAGTGGCAAGACTGTTAGATGATTCACAGGCAAGAATACGCGAAACCATAGTCTCCCACATGCCTAAAGAAGCTGAGATTACTCGAATCGAGTTCGAAGGACCACGACTTGCAATATACGTGAAAAACGTGGCTCTACTTCTAGAACAGAGCCATGTGGTGACGGAGAT
>DATNHH010000029.1:0-5420 GCA_035605055.1 Nitrososphaerales archaeon | reverse complement strand
AACCAACAGAATGGAATATTCTTGTGAGGTCGTTATGTAAGTAGATGGTTTGCGCTGGTTGCAAATTCAGTTCACTCGTCGCGTTAGCTCTAAAGGGTCGTTGCCAGGGAATTCGACGGAAGCAGGGATAGAATGAGCTCGGTCAATATCAGAGAGGGCTTGACCGAGCTGATAGTGCCTGATCAGATCGAGCCAACGAAGTATCCCTCGTTTTTCAACCCGCGAGGAAAACTAGTTCGTGATGTTTCGATCATTTGTTACAGCGTCTTAGCAAGTACTTTGAAAGAGGGCGGAGCCCATTCCGATGATTTGACATTTGCCGACTCGCTTTGCGGTACAGGAGCAAGAGGGATCAGAGTTGCTAACGAAGTCCGAGAGGTTGATCGAGTATTTCTCAATGATGTAAGCTCGCTTTCAATCGACTTGGCGAAAAGATCTGCGAAAGAAAACGGTGTCGAGCAAAGGTGCGTTTTTTCTCAGGAGGAAGCCTGCAGTTTTCTTTCTGCGCGAAATCCAAACATCGGGGAACGCTTTGATATCGTTGATGTCGATCCTTTCGGGACGCCGAGCCCTTTTGTCGAATGTGCGCTCGGAGCGGTCAAAGATGGCGGGATGCTATCGATTTCAGCTACAGATACTGCGGTCCTTTGCGGCGTATATCCAAGGGTCGCTCAGAGAAAGTATCTCGGACTTCCGTTGAGGACAGACTATGCCCATGAAATCGGCATGAGATTAATCTTCGGACTTCTCTCAATGAGCGCGATGCGACTAGAATCATCGATCAAGCCACTCTTTTGCCATCATGACATGCATTATTTTAGAGCATATTGCAGCGTGGAGATTGGAAACAGTTATTCAAGACAGAATGAATCCGAGATAGGTTTCGTCCTTCACTGCTTCAAATGCGGCTCCAGAAAGGTTGCATCGCGTTCAAATTTCTTTATGGATATTGAAGCAAACCTAAAGTGCTCAGAGTGCGCATCCACAGGAGTAAAATTTGCTGGTCCCCTCTGGATCGGAAAGATCCAGTCACAAGAATTTGTGGCTAGATGTGCGAAGAATAGCGATTTATCCTTATTTCAGCCTGAGTCAGATATTCCTCTCTACTACGACTTGACCGAAATATCCGATATTATGGGAACGAGAACACCTAAGATCATGGACGTGATAACCGAGGTCAAATCAATCGGTCACTCTGCAGGTCGGACTCGATTGAATCGGAATGCTGTTCGGACGGACGCTCCTGCGGGAGATCTTCGAAAGATCTTGGCTCGACTTTCCCGTTAAACTCCATCGAGACGAGATACACCTCGCTGCTGGCGTTTCGGCTAGCTTCCGGTTTTGAAACTTCGACTCGTGAAAAAGAATGTCTTAATCTTCTAATCAGCGGCTCCAGCTCATCTCCGTGAAATGCCTTCATTACTGATGAACCGCCCCTGACTAGAACGTCAGGAAGCAAATCGAGAACAGTGTGGCACAACTCGATTTGTTTGAAATGATCCATATCCCAGATTCCAGAAAGCTTAGGCGATAGGTCTGCTAGAACGCAATCCGCATTTCCTTTTCCTAATATTTCGTGGAGCTTTGCAGGGAAATCAGGAGATGAAACGTCTTCTAGAATCGTGACAACGTTTTTTCCCACCGGTTTTACTCGTACAATGTCTACGCCCACTACAATGCCCTCCGGACCAACTAGCTTGGTTGCAACTTCTAGCCATCCCCCCGGCGCCGAACCAATGTCAACGACTCGATGCCCTGCTCTAATTAATTTGTACTTCTGATTTATCTGAATAAGTTTGTAAGCAGCCCTGCTGCGGTACCCTTCCTCTTTTGCCATTTTCCTGTAATAGTCTTTCTTGGCTTCCTCGAGTTTCATAGAGACACCTACAAAGTTAGACGACGCTAGCTGACTTTTGAAATTCATAACGGATTAAGATAACGTATGGGGGCAGCAACCAGCCCCCCTAAGATTAGAAGAATTTATCGTGCTGACGCGGCCGCAACTCTACTCAATGGAGCAGAGATTTCCATTGGCGTCAGGGTCTCACGGTATTCCTTTATGACCCACTCAGATAACCAGGGGCAGGACAGCGGACTGACGACACCTGTCAGAGAACACTTTGCTTCGTAGGGGCATGTAATACACGGGGCAGATTCGATTGAACGAATTTGAACTGGCATCCGAAGAGGAGTTAGCTTATAGGTCCATCGTCCACCATCAAGGACTTTTTCCCTACGAATCATCCCTCTCCTTTCTAATCTGATTGCAAGTCTTGAGCCATCTCTGCTTGTCAAGATGAGTTCTTTCCAGAGCTCGCTTTGCAAAACTCCGTCACCACCGTGTTCGACAACCAGCTTGTACACCTTTGAGGTGAGGTCGAGCAAAACATCCTCGTCCTGTTTTGACATGCTTGAAGCCGCCACAAAAGACACCGGAATAATATAGAATAGTAATATGTTCGAAGTAGGATTAAAACCTTTCAAACGTTAAGGCAGCGAGACTCTTAGTCTCTGCCTTATCGTGAATTTTTCGAGTATTTCTCGACATCTGTTTCTGACCGTTACTTCTGTAACTTCGGCAATCTCCGCAATTTCACGTTGTGGAATATGTTCGCTGCAAAGTACCGAAGCGATATAGACGTAAGCCGCTGCAAGGCCTGAAGGAGTTTTTCCGCTAGATATTTCGCTTTCAGTGGCGCGGTCGGCCAGGTCGAGTGCTATCCGTTCAACCTTGGGGTTAATTTTTTCCTTGTTAACAAGCTTTGAGATATACTTCTGGACAGTTGGCGGAGGTACATAGTTTTTCTCCACTTCATTCAGAAGCAATCTGAAATATCTGGCCGATGACCTTTCCTGAGTACCGGCTGCTTTTGATATCTCTCTCAGGGACCTGTTAACTTTGCTTCTACGGCAAGCAAGATAGATCGATGCGGCGGCCATCCCTGCAATTGATTTGCTCTTGGATACGCTTTGTTTCGCAGATTTTCTGAAGATGTGAGATGCTTCCTCCACAATTGGAGCAGGAAGCCTGAGCTGATCCGCAGCTTCAGTTATTTTTGTGAGGGCATTAGCTAGGCTGCGTTCCCCTTGGGCAGACGTCCGAATCCGCCTCTGCCATTTTTGCATTCGTTGCGCACTCTGACGATTGGTTTGATCAAGATACCTGCCGTGAGAATCCCTATTATCACCAGAGATATCGGTTGAAAGTCCATAATCGTGAAGCGCAAAAGACGCCGGAAGCCCAACCCTCATTCTCTTGGACCGTTCTTCGTAGTCTAATTGTTTCCATTCTGGAGCAGTGTCGATGCTCTGGTCAACTGCCACAAAACCGCAATGAGGACAGAGTATCTCACCCTTTTCCTGATCCCCAATTAGCATCCCACGACAATTGGGGCACTGATTTAGCCCCGAAATTCCGGCCTCTTTTCGTGCTGGAAACATGAATTATCTTATCTCCTATTACGAAATTTGTTCTGGGAAGGACCTCGACTGGTAGGTCCGGATCTCATATTGCCTGATGGTCTTCGTGAAAATCGGTTCCGCCCTAAATTCCTCGGCTCTTCTTCACCGATGTAAAGTTTTGTTCCCACGATTCGCTCTATTCGTTCAGTAAACGGCTGGACAGACAAGTACGGTGCGTCCACCGGGCCGATTAGTTCAAGAACTTTGCCAGCTCTCCTTCCTTTGTCGTCCACAAGTATCGTACCCTCTCTGGATGGAGAACTTGCTTTCACGATGAGTCGACCGCTCCTCGCCAAGTGTAGAACGGTCCCAGCTTCTTGCAATTGCGCGCATTCGATTGGTTTCAATCTTTTAAGAGTTGTTTAAGGAAAAGCTAGACATTTTGGAGAAATATTTTGAGCTTACCGAGTTACGATTTTTTTAGCTATCGATGAGATCGAATCTGAAAGAGAACTGTTCTCTGCTAGATCCGAAAGAACTCTCATCATTACGAGCTGTCGATAGAGATTTTTCTTTACATCGAGCTTGAAGTTCTCAAGAGCCAACTTTCCTTTTTCAGAAGAAACGTATCGTTTTATCCCCGGCTCACCGGTAGGTACGTGCAACAGAAGCCCATTTTGCTCCATTTCTCCCAACAGGTAGTAGACAGACCCGGGGCTTGGAGCCCAGAGATCTTCGGTCATCTGCGGGACCTCCGACATGATCTCGACTCCCGTTACAGGTCTTGTGGAGGCTAACTTCAGCATAATCATCTTTAGCAGGCCCTTGGGAGCAAAAACTTCGTTGCCTTTCTTTGGCATATTCTTTCATGGGCGACTGATGGATAAAAACAATAATTAACGAAGTTTCAGGTGATATCTCGATAGACTGTGGTAAAATCGAGTTATGGTTTGATTGTTCATGGTGGAGCAGGGTCACTGTCGTTATCCATCAAAAAGGACATCAATTTGAGAAGAGAAACTCTACGAAAATCTGCTGCTGAAGGTTACAAAATTCTTCGGAACGGAGGCTCATCACTCGATGCAGTCGAAGCTTCGATATGGATCTTGGAGGATAGTCAGATATTCAACGCTGGTGCTGATTCCGCCACTACGATCGATGGAAGGGTCGAACCGGACGCAGCTCTGATGCTTGGAGATCTTCGATGTGGAGCGGTCGCCGGTGCGAATATGGTTCCGAACCCGATTTCTCTAGCACGTGCTGTCATGGAAAAAACTGACCATGTTTTCATCGCAGGTTCTGAACCCTTGAGAAAGTTTGCCGAATCTATCAAAATGGAGTTGCACGACCTGAAACCGACCAGATCTAGACTGAGACAATACCGAGAGTATCTGCGAAAAATGAAATCGGATGAACTCAAGGAATGGTCAAAGAATTCAAGACTGCTTGGATTTTATGAAAAGAGCTATGGCAATCTTGACACAGTAGGTTCAGTTGCAATTGATTCCACCGGCAGAATTTGCGCAGGTGTATCTACAGGAGGGAGATTCATGAAACTCCCCGGCAGAGTCGGAGATTCTGCGATCCCGGGAGCCGGATTATATGCCGAGTCGAACTCAGGAGCCGCCTCGGCAACAGGAGCAGGGGAGGAAATAATCCGTGTCTCTCTTTGCAAGACTATTTGTGATTTCATGAAATCTGGACTCGATGCTCAATCCGCCTGCGACGCCTCAATCAGTCTTCTCTCAAGAATCAGAGGGTTTGGAATAGCAGGTGTTATCGCGATCGATAAATCTGGTAATTACGGTCTAGCGAGAAATACGGAAATGATGCCAGTTTCGCTTTGTTTTTCTTATAGAGAGAAGCCATTAGCGGCTGTCGGTCCTGAAGAATACCCCAATCTCTATTTGAGAAAAACGTCGGTTAATCGGAGAGGCAAGCTCAAGATGTAGTACTTCACTCGGACTTGGATAGCAATATCACTGCAGCTCCGCCCAACATTCGAAATTCGCTTCTTG